>NZ_JAWLCK010000043.1:0-21780 GCF_041687175.1 Lutispora sp. | reverse complement strand
GGTACAGTACAAAGTTCTCCAATACTCTTAGCACCATAGGGTCCATAATCTTCTCCTTCTTCAATCAACAGGGTTTTAACCCTCGGCATATCTGGTGCATTTACCATATGGTATTTAGCAAAGCTGTCATTTATTGGCTTTCCTTTAGCGTCGAACTTAATTTCTTCATAGAGAGCCATTCCGATACCCATTTGCACTCCTCCCAATATCTGGCCCTCTACAAATCCTGGATTGATTGCTTTTCCTATGTCATGAACTGCCAAATAGTCAACGACTCTAACTAATCCAGTGTATGTGTCCACAATAATTTCTGCAAAATGTGCTGCGTAAGATCCGGGATTGGCTTTAGATTCATATTCATGGGAAACATATAGCTCGGTTTTGTTTACTTTTTGAATCTCAGCTGCCATATCTCCATAGGTTCTTTTTGTTCTCTCGTTTCCTTTTACCCAGATATAACCTCCCTTCATATCTATTGATTCCTTAGGCACTTTGTAGATTTTAGATGCATTCTCCAGCATAAGTTCCTTTAATAACTTAGCAGTCTCTTTTGCGCAGGCTCCACATACATATGTCACTCGGCTTGCCTGTGAACCTAAATCATAGGGGCTAAACCTTGTGTCTCCCTCGGTAACATGAATCTTTGATACTTCAACGTCCAGTATCTCTGCTACAATTTGGGCTGTTGATACTATGGTGCCGCAGCCTAGTTCATGGAGCCCTGCCTCCAATATAAGGCTTCCATCATTCAGCATCCTCAGATTCATCCTTGTAAAATCATGATAAGCGCCATAATATCCATTGCCGTGAGTAGCACATGCCATTCCTATACCTCTCTTATATCTCCCTCCTTTATCATCGGCTTTTCTCCTTTCATACCATTTAAATTCAGAAACTCCTTTTTGTACACAGTCAATAATCCTAGCATTTCCTATATTAGGAGCCCCTGTAGGATCCTCATCATAGGGTTGAATAAGATTCATCAGCCTAAAATCTACCGGATCCATCCCCATACTTCGTGCAACATTGTCGATACTTATTTCAGTTATTGCATGTATTTGTGGTGAACCATATCCTCTGCAAGCTCCTCCTATAGGAGTATTGGTATTTACAATAATGCCTTTATACCTCTGATTGGGAATTCTATATAATCTGAAAGACTTTTTTCCTGCTGCTATACTTACCTTGCAACCTCCTGATGTGTATGCCCCAGCATCCAGAATTACTTTAACATCCCTAGCAATAATGTGGCCATCTTTATCTACGGCAGTTTTCACATAACCCTTTGTGGCATTTCTTGTTCTGGTAGATAGGATACTCTCTTTTCTTTCAAATTCCATCTTTACCGCTCTATTCAAATCCTTCGCAATAAAAGCGCATACCGGTTCCAATACAGTTTCCTGTTTACCACCGAAAGAACCGCCTGTGGGAACCTTAATAACCCTCACTCTGTTCAAAGGCATATTTAACACTTGGGCAACTATGCATTGAACTCCATATACTATCTGACAAGGTGAATATACTGTTATACCTTCTGTAGGATGGGGTACTGCTATACAAATATGATTTTCCATAGCTGCATGATGTACTTTTTGAGTTTCCACTTCATCAGAGAATACTTTATATGCTTTCTCCAATGCATCTTCCATGTTTCCGCAGGATATTTCTTTAATGTAATAGTCCGGCTCTTCTTCGTGAAGTTTTCCCTCTCGTGTATTCAGATAATCCTCCATCTTGAGCACCGGCTCATATTCTTCATATTCTACTTTCACAAGTTCTGCTGCTTTTTTCGCCGCTTCTGGGTTTTCAGCCACAACAGCCGCTACCCTGTCGCCTACAAATCTAACTCTTTGAGAAAATAAAGTCTCTGTTTTTGGGGTATTTTCGTCTTTGAACCATGCAGAACCACTGTATTTTGTAGACGGTGTATTGGCAAAAGAATATATTTTTACTACTCCCGGCACTTTTTCTGCTAAGGAGGTATCTATTTTGACTACCTTTCCGTTTGCAATGCTGCTCAGAACCAGCTTTATATAAAGCATATTGCCAAAATCCATATCGCCCAAATATTTCATGCTTCCAGTTACTTTTTGTCTGATATCATGAAGAGGTATATTTCTACCTACATACTTTAGATTATCTGTCATAACATTCTTCCCTTTCTAATGCAGATATATATGATAACAAATCATCCAACAAATCTTTACCTAAGCCCATAACTGCCTTTCTTTTATAAGGCATTGAACTTCGACCTTTAATTGCTTCTTCCACTTCCTGTGCCAGTGATTCAGAAAAAGATTCTATCACTTCCTTGCTTATGTTTCTCCCATCAAGAAGAGAGGCGGATTTTGCAGCACTCATCGGACCAGGACCTACGGCTCCTACCGCTACATTTACATTTTTTAATTTTTGATCTCCATTGCTGTATTCTGCAGCAAGAGCAATGTTAAGCCTTGAAATGCTTACTTTTTTTCTAGAGCCGAGTTTTACAAAGCTTGAAACCACATCTTTATTAGCTGGAAAGAAAACTTCTAAAATTATTTGTCCAACATCAAGATTGTTTTTCCCTACTCCTGAAATCAAGCTATCTATTCCGCATACAGTTTTATTCCCTTGTCTGTCCATCAACAAAGCCTTTGCTCCCAACATCGAAAGTGGAGCCAGGGAATCAGCAGCGGGAGACGCATTGGCGATATTTCCTGCTATTGTGGCTCTATTCCTGATCTGTACAGAACCTACCTCTGAAGCAGCTAAGGACAAACATCTGCCGTACCTTTTGATAACAGGATCAGAGGCTATATTAGCAAATGTTGTACAAGCTCCTATTCTTATAAAATTTTCATCTTCTTTTATATATTTCAGTTCTGTCATGCCGGATAAGTCGATTAACTTCCAATGTTTATTACTGCTCTTTCTCAACTTAATTACAAGATCTGTTCCTCCCGCTATAAATCTAGTGCTTTCGTCTGCCATGCTTAGACATTGTCGCAGTTCTTTCATGTTATTAGGTGTAAAAAAGCATAAATTAGTCATTATATCTCCTCAAATCCTCCATCAATATTATTAGAAGCCGCTTTAACAGCTTTAACTATATTGTTATAACCGGTGCAGCGACATATATTTCCGGCTATTGCTTCTCTGATTTCTTCTTCTGTTGGGTTAGGGTTCTTAAGAAGCAGAGCTTTTGCCGACATTATCATGCCTGGAGTGCAATACCCACATTGAACAGCTCCATTTTCCATAAATGCTGTCTGCAATGGATCCAATTCTCCATTCTTCTCTAAACCCTCAATTGTAATTATCTCTTTTCCTCTAGCCTGAACAGCCATTACAAGACATGAGTTCACAGCTTCGCCATCCATTATTATAGTGCAGGCACCGCACTCGCCCTCTCCGCAACCTTCTTTGACTCCTGTAAGTCCAAGCTTGTATCTTAATATATCTATGAGTCTCATATCTGATTCCACATCAATACTATATTCTCTACCATTCACGATGAAATCAATAAGCACCGATAGTACCTCCATTTTTTTAATTTTCTTTAAATTTAACAAACAAATCGTCAATAAAGTGTCAAATAAATATAAAATCTAAGTCAAAAAAAAGAAAGGTTTTACCCTTTCCTGAAGACGATAGAATAGAGTGTGAGTATTCATTCTATAATTTTCTAGGTTACATATTTTTTGCATATGGATACTCCATAATTATTGCCTACGCTTTTAAAAAGCTTGATGGCCGAATCTGCATAATAATCGGCATTCTCCACCAGATAGTCATGAAAGTGCCTTTCAACATCTTTATTATTATCCATTATAGCTCTTATCTCGGCCTTTACTCTATAATTAATACCCATCCAATATTTTTTCTTTAGCCTTTCACAATACATATCTGCTATTTTCAAATTATATAAAGCACCTTCATAATTTCCTTCATAAGTTAACAATAATGCTTTGAAGCTGTTAGCAATGGGATGGACCCAGCCTCCTTTAACCTCATTGAGATAGGCTAAGGATTTTTCAAAAAACCTTCTGGAAAGCTCATAATTGCAAATATTAAATGAAGCATGTCCAGCATTGGCATAAAATAAACTCATGCTCATATAATTTCTCCGGCCTTCGCTCATGGTAATACATTTTTCATATAGTTTCAGTGCTTCTTCATTATTGCCGGAATATAAACGGGTGTCTCCGATATAATTCAGCGCTGCGGTTATACTGAATGTATATTTTTTATATAATGTTTCTAATGATTTGAAAATTTTTATTGATTCATTAAAGAATTTCTCAGCTCCAGCATAATCTGATTCCATAAGCTTCAATAATCCATTAAATCTTAGAGCTATACCATATTCCTGAAGCATATTATGTTTTTTTGAGGTGTGGTACATTTTATCAGAATACTCAGCAAGGATCTCCTTATTATCTGTCTGTATTCCGTAATAACACATCTGGGTAAGACCATTCAGCAAATTTATAATATGTCCTTCTTTTTCAGCTTTTTTTATCATCCTTCCAATCATTCGTATCCCATCATCGTAATTCCCCTTTTGTATGAAAAGACTTCCCTGCATTGCTAGAAAATCAGACTCCATCCTGACAAAATCAGAATTCGTACTCAGTGTTTTGCTCATCATGATTATCATTGACTCTATACTTTTTAACTGTTTTTCAGATAAATCACAATCATAAGATTCATTTTCCAATTCTATAAAAACATTATCATCAATGACTGGAAAAAGCTCATATCCAAAACACAGATATGTCTTTGCTCTTTTTATACGATACTCTAATTCTTTAAGTCTATTTCCGCTTTGGAAAAAATGATGTATAAGTCTGGTAACAATTCTATCATCGTACTCTGTAGCAGAATATTTGTCTTCCAAATACAAAGCAATTCTATTGTGAAGGAGCCTTTTTCTGGAAGCAGAAAGCCTTGAGTATATATACTCATGTATTTTTATATGGGTAAATCGATAGGCTAGCTCTCCATTTGTATCAACTTCCTCTTTTATCAGGTATTTAAGCTGCAGTTCTTCGATTATCCGAACCATCTTCATATGCTCTTTGCCGCTTAATGCCTGTAATGTACTATAGAGAACCTCATCAAAAAACACTGACATAATATTTAAAATTTGAAGGCCATCTTTAGAAACTGTGGACAATCTGCTTTCCATAATGGATTGCATTTTATTTGACAAGTTGCTTATATCCTTTCCTTCTTTAAGCAGGTTTAAAATTTCGATAATAAAAAAGATATTCCCTTCTGTTTCTTTATAAATTCGCTTCAAAATACCATTATCAAAATCATACATTTTAAATTTAAATCGGCAAAAATCAAAAGTTTCCTTCATGGATAACCTTTTTAATTCGATGGCTTCTAAAATATTATGAAGATATAATGTGTGTATCAATTTAAATTTCTTATCAAGGTTTTCATTTCTTCCGCTGAGGATGAAAAAGATAGGAATGCTTCTGCTTCTTAGAAGCAGCTCGTAAACCAGTTTGATGCTTTGATCGTCCGCCCATTGAATATCATCAATTATAAGAATAATATTTTTATCTATAGCTGCCTGTTTTAAAAGTTCAAGTATTATTTCTATAATTTGTCCATATTTTACAGGATTCAGCTTTACCATCTCATCAACATCTGAAACTTGAGCTTCTGATAAAAGTGCAGGAAAAAAGAATGACAATATTTGAAATTTTGCTGGCGATATTTTAATCTTATACTTGTCCAAAGTTTTAATAAGTTGTTCCAGTATAATATTCCAAGGTCTTAGACAAAAGTTCTCTTCAGCTTGATAACAGTAGCTTTGCAATACCAGTGTGTTATCATCAACAGTTTTCTTAATAAAGTGTTGAATCAGGGCAGATTTTCCTACTCCAGCTTCGCCTTGAATGACGATGCATTGAGAGGCATTTTCCTTTCGGAAAAGCTCCAATTTTTCCTTCATCAATTTCATTTCATCTATTCTCCCAAAAAAACTGGGATCTTTATCCTCTGAGCTGAGCAATTCCAGCTCCATTTTTATGGATTGATATAGACGCTGAGTTATTACATCAGGCTTAATGCCTAACTCATCATCTAAATAGTTCTTTAATTTTACATAACATTCTATTGCTTTTTTGGCTTCTCCCTTTTCCCTATAAATTTGCATCAATTGTCTGTAAGCTTCTTCATTATAAGAATCTATTTTAATTAATTTTAATAAATAATTTTGTGCTTTTGGATAATCTTTACAAGATAAGGCATTATTAACAAGCATAGTCAACTTATTAATTGCATTTTTTTGATAATTATCTCTCTTTTCTCTCAACCAATCCTCAAAATCATAAGCATCTTTTAATAAGAAGTTCTCCAAAAAAACTTTATCAAAGCATTCAGTTTCATCCTCTTCATATGATTTGGGATCATCAATATCAATATATATTTTGGCCTCAGGATTTAACTCTACAACTGAACGATTTGGTGTAATTATTACATCTTCACCGATTATATTTTTTATAACATATAAAGCGTTTCTCAGATTTCTCCTTGCAGATTCGTCATTATATTCGCTCCATAGAAGAGAAGATAATTTTTCCCGGGTGGTTTTTTTATTTACACATAGAAAATAGAAAAGGGCTTCTGCCTTTTTATAGGGAAACTCTATAATCTTTCCGTCTATTCTGACCTCAGGTACTCCTAAAACATGTACAGTTATATGAGCCATTTTTTCTCACCTACATATCATTTTTCAAGAGTTTTTTCTCCAGCTTTTTGGCAGTTTCTGAAGCTGCGATACCTCCCATAGCCGTTTCCTTCAGTTCTTCAGGCATAGCGTGACCTACATCTCCCATGGCTTTGATGACCTCATCTACAGGTATTACGCTTTCTATCCCTGACATAGCCATATCTGCTGCCAAGATTGCCTGTGCTGCTCCAAAACTGTTTCTTTTAATACATGGCACTTCAACTAATCCGGCTACAGGATCACATATAAGCCCCATAACACCTTTTAATGCTATAGCAGCAGCATGACCCGCCTGAGAAGGTGTACCTCCTGACAGTTCAACAGCTGCAGCTGCTGCCATAGCAGAAGCTGCGCCACATTCTGCCTGGCATCCACCTTCGGAACCTGCGACAGTTGCATTTTGAGCTATTACCTTTCCTACTACAGCGGTAGTAATCAATGCATCCACAATCTCATCTTCAGACTTCCCAAGTCTTTCTCCAATGGTTATAAGCACACCAGGAATTATTCCGCAAGAGCCTGCTGTAGGAGCTGCAACGACTCGTCCCATAGAGGCATTGACATTAGAAACAGCCATAGCCCTGGAGGAGGCCTTCAGAATTGTATCGCCAGATAGTCCCTTATCCTTTCCCTGCCATAGCCTAAAGCCCTCTCCGCCTGTAAGTCCACTGACAGAGGGTATAACCTGATTTATACCATGTGAAACAGCATTTTTCATTATATCATAATTATTAGTCATTCTTTTCTTAATCTCATCGATAGATAAGCCACTTTCCTTGCTCTCCATCTCCATGGCCACAGTTGATATTTTAACACCCTTTTCTTCAGCAGCTTCAATAATTTGCTTCATAGTAAAAAGAGACATATCCTTCCTCCTCAAATAATAGATAATACTATCTTGTATATTCCTTCATTGTTTTCTAAATCTGTTTTTAGAGATTCAGGCGGTATTTCATCTGTCTCAATAATCATCAGAGCAGTATCTCCCTTTGATTTTCTAGAAAGCTTCATTTGGGCAATATTTATATTTTTTTGAGCCAAGTATGATGCAACATAAGCCACGATGCCTGGCTTATCCCTCTGTATGGAAATTATAGTGTTGAATTCACCAGTAAACTCGGTCTTAAATCCATCTATATCCTGTATCATGACCCTGCCTCCACCGAGAGAGCAGCCTGTTATGCTCATTGATTTTTCTTTTTCGTACAATTTTATCATAGCTGTATTTGGATGAACCTCTCTATTACTGTCCTGATAATTAAAGTTAACTTCTATACCTGATTTTTTAACCAGTTCAAAAGCATTTTTTATGTTTTCATCATCAGGTTCCATCCCTAATATTCCAGCTACGATGGCTTTATCAGTGCCATGGCCTTTGCCAGTTTTTGAAAAGGAATTATACAGTGTGATATCTGCCTTATTAAACTCTTCTCCAAATATATTGCGGGCTAATTTCCCCAATCTGGCAGCTCCAGCAGTATGGGAACTGGATGGTCCTATCATAACGGGACCAATTATATCAAACAAATTCATATAGCTACTCTCACCTCTTTCATTTTATAATATCATTTCGTCTTTATTTTTAACAGCCCATTAAGACATTTACTTGATGAGTATTTTTATCATCAACAAGTTCTATAGCATTGCCAACTATAGCTTTCCCATCCAAAGTAATAGATATTACACCCCTGCAAATATTTTGGGGATTGGATACTGTTATATTATATATTGTTCCAGAGTGATTATAGATAACCTTATAACCTTCCCAGTGCTCTGGTATGCATGGATTTATTACCAAATTCCTCCCTCTTATGTTTATCCCAAGTATATATTCAATTCCTGCCTTATAGAGCCATCCAGCAGCCCCTGTATACCAGGACCATCCGCCTCTGCCCATGTGCTGATTTGCCGCATATATATCAGCTACCACTGCATAGGGTTCTGTCTTGTATATAGAGCATTCCAAAGTTGTACGAGTGTGATTTATTGGATTTATCATATGGAAAATCTTATGCGCCATATCTCCATCGCCAAGGAGGGCAAAGGCACATATAACCCATACTGCTCCATGGGTATACTGTCCTCCGTTTTCTCTTACTCCAGGAACATAGGATTTTATATATCCTGGATTATGGTCGGTCTTGTCAAATGGAGGAGTAAACAACAGCACCATACCTTCATCTTCCTTCACCAGATGCCTTTTTACCGACTCCATAGCCAAAGATGCCCTTTCAGGGCTGGCCGCCCCAGATATTACGGACCAGCTTTGAGCTATGGAATCAATCATACATTCAGTATTTTCCGAAGATCCTAGAGGAGTTCCATCATCGAAATATGCTCTCCTGTACCAGTTGCCATCCCATGCGGCTTCCTCTATTGCTTGCTTAATATTTTTCATTGCCTTTTCATATTTGGCAGCTCTCTCTGTGTCCTCCATATGAATGCAGATAGACAAAAATCCCTTGAGTATTTCATATATGAAGAAAGCAAGCCATACGCTTTCGCCCTTGCCTCTGTTGCCTACCAGATTCATACCGTCGTTCCAGTCACCGGAGCCCATCAATGGCAATTGGTGAGCTCCAAACTTCAAGCTCCTATCTAAAGCCTTGATGCAGTGCTCATAAACTGTCCCTATAATGGAAGACTTTTCAGGGATACCATACCTCTCATCCTCTCCCTCCTTTAAAGGTTCGGCTTTAATATAGGGAGTACTTATCTCTAGAATACTTTTGTCATCGGTATAGTTTATATATTGTATAACACCGTAGGGAAGCCATAGCAAATCATCAGAGAATCTAGTGCGCACTCCTTTGTCCCCTGCAACAGGATGCCACCAGTGAAGAACATCTCCTTCTTCAAATTGATGGCTACAATGGAGAAGGATCTGGTTTTTCAAAAGTTCTGGTGTTATCATACCGATGTTCATAGCATCCTGGAGCTGATCTCTGAAACCATAGGCTCCGCCAGATTGATAAAATCCTGATCTTCCCCATAGTCTGCAGGATATGGTTTGATATACAAGCCAACCATTTAGCATAATATCCATAGACTTATCCGGTGTCATTACTTGTATTTTTCCAGTTATATCTCTCCATACTTTTCTCACCATCTCCAGCTCTTCCTCAGCAGCAGCTATGTCCTTATATTTATCCAGCATAGCTTTTATCTCTCTGTGGTTATCACTTTGACCCATATAGAAACCTACACTCTTCTCTTCCATCGGGTCCAGAGTTATTTGAATTTTCACAGCTCCGCAGGGCTCGTAGCCCACGCTAAAATCAATTTCTGATCCTTTCTCAAGCAGTTGGTGGAACTCGAGTCTGTTATTAGCATACTCACATATTGGCTCTGACGATGTAACAAATACCATCCTTCCTGGAAAATCCGTATTGTATCCATTCTCAATGATCAATCCATTAATTTCATGGTCATGCTTTATTACTAAATGGGGCTTGGTTTCTTTCGGGTTTACTCCCAATACTGGTTCCATATAGTAACAGAGTCTTAATGTTTTTCTTCTATCTTCTTTGTTCTTTAACTCAAGAATATTAATCTTAAGCTTGTCATTACGAGGTACAAATACTTTCAACTCCTGTTTTAATCCATAGCAATCCTTGTTAAAAATGGTATAACCCCATCCATGTCTCACAGTCCAAGGCTCACCATTCTCCGAAGCTTCCGGATTAATAGCCCATTTATTTCCTTCTTCCACATCCTCCAGATATATTATCTCTTGGGACTCATCAATTATAGGGTCATTAGTCCAGGCAGTAAGCCTGAATTCTCTACTGTTTTCTGCCCAGGTATAGCCTCCCCCTCTCTCTGTTATAATAAATCCAAAGCTTGGATTAGCTACTACATTGACCCATGGTGCAGGAGTATTAAGATCCTTATTCAAGCTCATGATGTATTCACTGCCATCCATGTTGAACCCACCATAGCCATTAAACATGAGAGAACTATCTGCAGCAGGGAGTTCACAGTTTTTATATTTTATCAGGTCTTTTGCTTTTACCTTTTCTTTGCTTTTAATGTTTATTTCTTTCAATTGTTTTTCTATAGGGCCTGCTTCAGCCTTGAATACCAAAGTTGATGCAGCCATCAGCAATTCCAGGTCTTCACGGGAGATATTAACAGCATTTATGATGAATATACCTCCTGATCTGCCTATCAGATGTTTGCCATTGCCTCCTTCTACCAAATTAATTATGGCTGTTTTCAAAGGCTGAAGATAGCTGCTTTCATCCATATTCAATATTACCAGGTCCACATTGAATCCCTTTATTCTCAAAAACTCGTGGGCTTTGATAGCTTGTTTAAGAATAGGGATGTCTCTTTCGTCAGATATAGTTATAAGCATAATGGGCAAATCCCCAGAAATTCCAAAAGCCCATAGAGAAGACTGACCTTTTTTATTCCTTATTATATAGTCCTTATTCATAGTTCTTGTAGGACTGCCATATGTCAAATGGCTTATGAGTTTTTCACAGCCTACAATATCTTTTATGTCAAGGTTCATATATGCCCCTTCAACCTGACTTCTGGTAATAGCCAGAGCATAGGCTCTTTCTATGGAAGAAACTTCTCTGTATTTTACTATCATTTGCCTTATTCCTTCTTTAGATTTTCCACATCCTGTTATATAGGATATTTCTCCATGACCACCTGCCTCAATTTTTATTACTCTTCTTATGCTCATTATAGGATCCAGAACTACACCGGAAGTATTGGATAAAGGATGACAAAGCCCTATAGGTCTTCTGATGTTTCTCCCTCTTCCTATGAAGTTGGCTCTGCTGGTTTCGTACTCTACCGCTCCAAGAGTATCCCCTTGTACCAAAGAGCTATGAAATGCCCACCACTCCTGTCCATGTCCTCCTCTAGGTTTTCTAACTGCTGTGATGCTATTATATTCTTCCAGGTATTCTGTTCTCACAAACAGGTTTGAGAAAGCTCTATGTGCCATATCGGCTGCTTCCGTTGTAAGTACTACCTCAAAATAGCTAGTCATTTCTAGTGTTACAGGCTCCTTGCCGTGGTTTTCAATTTTTATCCTTCTTATTTCCACATTATCTTCCGGTGATACAAATACCTCCATCATGGTCTTAATATTATCATCTACTCTGGTGAATTCAGCTCTGGATTGATAGAAGGACACCTTGTATCCATCTGCTTCTTCATTAAAGGGTTCCCAAGCAGCTGACCAAACCTTATCCTTATTCACATCTCTTATGAAGATGTAGTTTCCATAGCCTCCTTCCAAAGCATCACTTCTCCAGCGATTTATAAGTATTCCATCAAGTTTGCTGTATCCTCCTCCTCTCACGTTTAACAAAACTGAATATCTGCCATTTGTGAGTATTTGGCAAGGCGGTGGCAGTAGATTTGCCGAACTGTAGCTCCTTACCCCTTCTTTGTGCAAGCTCTTCTGTCTGTTTATATCCAAAGATGCTTCTTTATACTCCTTTGTGATAATAATGCTTTCAGGAATCCTCTCTTGGAGAAGTACTTCTCCGGCTTTTACCAAAGGATCACTGTGAAAGCGGTTTATCATAATATCATCATTGAGAAAGTTATTTATGGCAAGGAGGCTCATTCCTTGGTGATGAGCCATAAAGCTTTTGACTATATTATATTTTGATCCCATAGTCATTCTTTTTGCTGTGAAATCAACTGCCTCATATAGACCATATTTACCTTCCATGCCCAGCTCCATGAGTCTCTTTAGATTTTGTACTACTCCATTTGGATCCAAATTTATAGCCATCATGGTAGAATAGGAAGAGATGACTACATCTTCAATCAATCCTCTCTTTAAACCAAGATCCGGTACCCCAAAGGCTTTATATTGATAGTTCAGATCCAAGTCAAAGGTATAATATCCTGATTCAGAAATGCCCCAAGGCACATGATTTTCCTGCCCGTAATCCTTCTGGGCCTGGAGTACACCCTTATATGTTTCATCCAGTATGGTATTATCATATCTTTTCATAATCAACGCAGGCATTAAGTATTCGAACATGGTTCCGGTCCAGGACACCAAGACCCTGCTTTTCCCTATATAAGTCAAAGCTCTGCCCAGCTTTCTCCAATGTCTCAATGGAATCTCTCTTCTTACCACTGCCAGATAGCTTGTGGTTCTTGCTTCGGAAGCCAGCAAATCATAATAGGAATTAGTTAGGCTCTCTTTCTCTACATCATATCCTATTGAAAATAGATTCTTCTTTTTGTCATAGAGGTGGATGAATTGAGTCCTCTCTATAATGGCATTTATTCTTGTGATAATATTCTCTACAGTATCCTGCTTATCAATGTTTTCAATATAATCCTTCAAACCTTGCCTTAAAACAAGCAGATAGGATATGAAGTTACCGCTGTCCACAGTAGATACATAAGAGGGTCTCAATACCTCCAATGTTTTTATGTCATACCAATTGTATAAATGGCCATTCCAGTTATCCAGCTTCTCAATAGTATCCAATGTATTGCCTATTCTTTCTATCATATGGGATACAGTGATATATCCCAAATCTGCTGCAGCAAGGGTAGATACCAGGTATAAACCAATATTGGTGGGAGATGTTCTGGGTGCAGCTCCTCTAGGAGGGTATTCCTGAAAATTATCTGGCGGAAGATAATTGAACTCTTCGCATACCAATTCCTCATAATATGCCCAAGTCTTTCTTCCTATTCTTTGTATATCAGCCTTCTCCTCGTCGGTTAAGGATGGTTTTTCTCCCTCTGTTTCCTCGCTTGCTTTAAAAGCAATATAAGGAGACAATGCCCACAGTGCTGTTAGAATAATAGCTGCCATATCATAGGCTTTATTTATACCAGCAGCCACAGCAAAAAGCAATGTTAATACCATTGGATACCTGCTTTTCATATAATATCCCTTCAGGTCTGATTTTAAGTTTTTCTCTGCATCTGCTGCAGTTACCCACTCCAGCATATTCCTATGAGAGCAAAAAACTCTATATAAGCTTCTCATTGCTGCATCCATCATCAGATATGCACTATAGGGCAAGAATGCCATGAGCATAAAAAGCTGATATGTTGTTTTTTTCAACAGTTGTGTGCACTGCCTTACCGATTTGCCTCTTCTTTCAACTATAGAAAGTAGACATAGCAGATTAGGAAACAAAAATAGGAATATCGGAATCAAAATCAACTCAAAAACAGAAACGGGAAGAAAAAATATTCCTATCAGGAGGAGCAAATAAAGTGATGGCTGCAGCATGCTCCTTCTCAGATTATCTGCCATTTTCCATCTGGATAATGAAGTCAAAGGATTTCTGCCCAAAATCCACTTTATCAGTTGCCAGTCTCCCCTTGCCCATCTATGCTGTCTGGAACTATAGGACAGATATTTCCCGGGGAAACCGTCAATAAGCTCTATATCTCCAGCCAGACCTGTCCTGAGCAAACTTCCTTCCAATAAATCATGGCTCAGAACGGTGTTGTCCACAATCTTGTTCTTCGTTACTTTATTGAATAATGATAAATCGTAGATACCCTTTCCTGTAAAGATCCCCTCTCCAAAAACATCCTGATAAATATTAGATACGGCAGTAGTATAGGGGTCTATACCTCCGTCGCCGGCAAATATTCGCGATAAAAGTGTTTTATTAGAATCTTCTATATCAATGCCTATCCTGGGCTGAATTATGCCATAACCTTCTCTTACTACACCCCACTTTTCATCATAAACCGGCCTGTTTAATGGATGCTCAATTGTCCCTATAAGCTTTGCAGCACTCTCCATAATCAGATTGGTATCTGAATCAATGGTTATTACATATTTGATATCCTTTAACTCATCAACATGGGATGACTTATAGACAAAGGAATTAATATCTTTTCCCAATATCAGGTCGTTAAACTGTACTATTGCTCCTCTCTTTCTCTCCCAGCCCATCCATTTGTTCTGTTTCTCATTAAATTCTCTTTTTCTATGAAAGTAATAAAAGATTGTCCTGTCTTTCTTATATTTTTTATTTAGTCTGCTCACACCTTCCATTGCAGCAGCTATAATGGATTCATCATCCGGATTTGTCTCATTAATACTATCCTTGAAGTCACCTATCAAACCAAAGAACAGATTTTCATCCTTATTGGCAAGATAATATACTTCCATTTTTTCTATTAACTCCAATGCAATGTTTTTGCTGCTCAACAATGCAGGAATGATTACCATGGTTTTTGATTCATCAGGTATGCCCTCACCATAATCAAGCCTTGGTAAAAATGTAGGTTTATATAGTTTCATAAATATATGGTTGGTCAAGCCTATTCCAATCTCTGATGTCGGAATCAACAGCAAAATGCTAAGAAGAGCAATGTTCCCATAGCTCCAGCCTTTAGCCAAAACAGAAACAGCAAATATAATGCTTAATGCGGTGAAGAATGCTACTGTTGTCAAATAAGGCTGCATAGATTTGAGCCTGAAATCTTTCTTTCTGATATTCAGACTTTCAAAGAGGTCCTTTCTTCCTTCATCAATAAGATAATACCCTACATGGATTTCCTTGAAGGATTTGTTAAGCTTTTGGGCACTTTTGCTCAAGCTTATGGCAGCATTGGCAACTCTTGTTTCGGAAATATTATTGTCTGTTGATATTCTGGTTATTATTTTTCTATAGTAATCCCTTGACTCAAAGTCCATAGATGGGTATATGCCTGATGGATCCTTAGAAAGCATCTCTTCTACTATGCTGACAGATTCAAATATTTCATTCCAGTCCAAAGTGGATATGCTATAAAGGCTTGTGATGGAGTTTCCTATGGAAATCTTTCTAACTGCATATTCTTTATGTTCATTCTGTATAAGTTCTTTTATAGTCGTATTATATTCTTCCAGCCTCTTCTCCAGGTAATCTATAACTTCCCCATATTCAAGCCCGGTCCTTCTTATAAGGGCTAGCAGATGCTCTATATAGGATGAGTTCAATCGTCCTTCTATCTCTAAATTTTCTTCTATGGCTTCTATCAATTCCTGACCTTTTAGCTTCGAATCTTTATCTGCTTTGTTCCACTGAAGCTGTGTTTTATATATATCAGTACAAATCATCCTTATATTCTCTACCAGCCCAATCCTAGTCACAAGAGACAATGCCCATACCTCAGATATGGTCAGTATTTGATTTGACTGATAGGCCTTGATAAAATCTATAAATAAATCTGTGTCCAGATTTCCGTCAGTATGGGAAATAAATTCTAATGCTATGGCGTATATTCTAGGGTAGTCCTTCAAATATCCTGATGCCAATGTATTTAGCTTATAGAATCTTTCTTGGCGGATATTAAGCTTTACTTCTTTAACTTGTTCTTCAATTTTATAAAAATTGTCCAGCAGCCAATCGGATGCGGGAGACATGTCCTTATTGTCTTTGGTGAAGGCATCCAGCTTCCTGTATATGTTGAATATCTCCTGGTAGTTTTGTTCCAACCGCTTCTTCAGTACTTTTGTTGTTCCTTTCTTTTTCTTCAATAGATGCTTCTGACCCATAATATAACCATAGGCTAATATATCTTCTCTATTAAGTAGAACATGCTTTATTCTATCTATATCATTCATATGACTGTAACACCTCTCCAAATTAAGAGTACTGATGCTGGATTACCAAAAAATCAAAGGCTTACTGCCTCTGATTTTTTAATAATAAGTTTATTTTTTCACTTAAATCAGCAGATAATTCCTGAGCCATTTCGTAAGAATAGCCTTCAGCATAGATATTGAATACAGGTCTTTCATTGTCTGGTAAGACCAAAGCCCACCCCCTGGAATCTTTGATTCGTACTCCTTCAATAAGGTCAATTTCTTTCTGGTTAGTCCCAAAGGCAATCTCTCTTATTATTCTACCTTTATCCTTCCAATCACAATTTATTTCCCTTTTCAAGTAAAAATATTCAGGTATGGAATCAATTAATCTGCTGATTCTTGTGTTCTCTCTAACCATATATTCAAGGAAGTATCCAAGAGCCCAGACCCCATTATAATTTAATGTAAACTGAATTAATGGTTTTTGGGCATCATCACTCAACTCCATCATTTTTCTCATTATCTCTGCTGCAGTTGAGGAAGCCCTGAATATTTTTGCTCCATTTAACTTTGCTATTTCCTCAGCTGCTCTTGGGAAAGTATAAGGGAAAACCAAGCTCTTGGCATTATATCCTTTTATAGCTACCATTTCTGATAACAAAAGATATTCTTCATCTTTAATCACCCGACCTCTTTCATCTATAAGTGTCAGACTCTCTCCGTTTTCGTTTATTATAACTCCCATATCTGCTTTTCTTCTTATTATATAATTAGCCATGTGTTTGTCAGCATCGCCCCATACAAGACTGACACTGCACCCGAGGTTCTGCAAGAACTTATATGCAATTGCAGAGGCGTTTTCAGATTGGGAGGCAAGTATTATTTTAAAGTTTCTTCTTCTGATTTCGTCTAAATGCTTTATTTCTTCCAGTCCCTGTCTTATAAATATTTCCTGAAAGTTCTCCATCCTCATGATGGCTTTTATGTCTTCCGCCTTACATCTATCATAATCATCCTGATTAAGCAGATTTTCTATTTGTCTTTCCTTGCTTCTGCTGATATTTGTGCCCTTTTCATCAAAAAATTCTATATATGTCTTACAGGGTCTTTCATGGGAAGTATGTATGTGTATACCTCCATTTGCTCTGAGGTAAACAATGCCAAACCTGCTCATAGGTATTATTGAATTATTCAACACAATTGGCTGGCTGCCTGCAGATAAAATGCCTGCTATAAGAGAGTTCTTGGCAACATAGGATTGGGGACTGTTATCGCTTCCAATGACTAAAGTTGAATATTTCCCCATGGCAGCTGCAAATGCAGAACCCAGGCTGGAGCATAGTTCAGGTGATATCTCCAGATTTAATATGCCAGATACTCCTCTGGAGCCAAATATATTCTTTGTAGCCTTTGTGCCCCATATTATATTATGATTCACAACAGTGTTCTCAAAAATCTTCTTTTCAGGCCATATTCTCACATCAGGTTTTATTATGCAGCTCTCAAGTATTGATGTGCTTTCACCTATTACTGAATTTTCATAGATCTTTACATTATTCTTTATAATGGAGTTTGAACAAACTACTCCACCACTGATACCTGAATTTTCGCCTATATGAACCTTTTTCCACAGTATGCTTCTTTTCACCTTGCTGTTTGAACCTATCCTGCAGTTCTGAGATATGACAGAATAGGAATCTATAAGCACATTGTCCTCTATAGTAGCTTCTTTGCCAATATAAACTGGAGGAATCAATGTCACATTATTTTTTATAATAGCGCCTTCAGCAAGCCATATGCCTTTTTGGCTTTCCTGGGCTTCCAGAGTTATATTAACTTTGTGGTCTAATATATCAAAGTGAACTTGCCTGTAAGATGCCAAATCTCCAATATCACACCAATAATCCTCAGTTATGTAGCCATACATGGGTACTTTATCTCTAAGAAGTTTTGGAAACAAATCCTTGCTGAAGTCAAAATTTTCTCCAGGCTTATAGTACTCCATGATTTCAGGTTCCAGTATATATATGCCTGTATTCACTGTATCACTGAAGACTTCTCCCCAGCTGGGTTTTTCCAAAAACCGCACTATATGGCCTTGACTGTCGGTTATAACAACTCCATATTCGATGGGGACTGCTTCCCTCTTTAAAACAAGGGTAGCCTTGGACTTCGTCTTTTTATGAAATTCCAAAGCAGCTGTCAGATTTAAATCTGTGAGGGCATCACCGCTTATAACTATAAAAGTATTATCCAAAAAATCTCCTGTATTTCTTACACTTCCGCCGGTTCCTAAGGGTGTATCTTCTATGAAATATTTGAGATTTACCCCATGTTTGCTTCCGTCTCCAAAATAGTCCATTATAACCTGAGGTAAATAAGCCAACGTTACGCCTATGTTATTTATACCTTTATTCTTTAGCAGCTGAATTGTATACTCCATGACTGGTTTATCAAATATGGGAACCATTGGCTTAGGTATACCACAGGTCAACGGTCTCAATCTTGTACCCTTGCCACCAGCCATTATTACAGCTTTAATAGTTATCACTCCTTTGGCAATAAATAAAGTCATTTACTATTTTATGATTAATAGCCATATATATTCATAGAATTTGAATACAATGATATGTGGTTTAGGTTATAATAATCTTTGAGGTTAGTCTCTTGGAAGGGGTTTATTCTATGGCATGGATAATTACGTTGATACCTATATCATTAATTCTTGTTTCTTTGGCTAAAAGATTGCCGAATACAATAGAAAGCCTATACTCTATAGGTGTATACAGAATATTAAGCCAGCCTTTAAGCAAGTTGACTGGTATATTTCCATTTTCCTTAGGTGAGTTCCTCTTCTATGGTTTTGTGGTCTGGATAGGATTTATGATTTTTACGATAATTAAAGCGCTGATTACATATGATAAAAAGTTGATATTAAATGCTATAAAAAGGACTGCAATAGTCCTCAGCATTCTTTTATTCTCCTTTGTTTCATTGTGGGGTTTAAACTATTATAGGCTTCCACTTTCAAAAACTATGAATCTTAATACTATGAATTATTCAAAGGAAGACCTGGAGGAATTATGTGTTTATCTAATTCATAAAGCCAATAGCTACAGAAATGATGTGATAGAGGATTCCAGAGGAGTTATGAAATTATCTCAAGGCAAAAGGAATGCTTTATTTAAAGCATATTCAGGTTATGAAAGTCTATCAAGAGAATATCCTATTTTTAGAGGTGATTATGGGAAACCAAAGATAGTGATAACATCAAGATTTATGTCCTATGCAGGCATAGCCGGCATATTTTTTCCCTTTACAATTGAGGCAAATGTTAATGGTGATGTGCCGGATGCTGTGTTTCCCAGCAATACAGCTCATGAAATGGCTCATCAGAGAGGTTATGCAAGGGAAGATGAGGCTAACTTCATATCATTCCTAGCCTGTATTTCCAATGATGATATTGAATACAAGTATTCAGGAACTTTATTGGCGTTAATACACTCTATTAATGCATTGTACAGGGCCGATAGTGAGAGTGCTGCTAAACTTGTATCCCAATACAGCCCAGGGGTGAAAAGAGATTTGGCTGATATAAACGCCTATTGGGATAAATTTGAAGGCCCTGTGGAAAGGGCCTCTACAAAGATCAACAATACTTATCTTAAAGCCAACAATCAAAAGGATGGAGTACAAAGTTACGGAAGAATGGTAGACCTGCTGCTGGCTTATTATAAATCAAAAATTCTTGACTAGGTTATTTATCCATTTATCTGAAACCAGCCTATACATACATAATATAAACTTTCCTATTTCCTCAAGGGTAGTCAATGCAACCACCCAATATATTGGAAGTTTAAACAACAATGCACCCGCAAAAGCTGCTGGAACTCCCATAAACCACATGGTGAAAGCTTCAATGGCGAAGGCGTGATTGGCATCCCCTCCGCCTCTCAGTACTCCCACGATTAAAACTATATTGAATACCCTCACGGGCATAATCAATGAATTTATTTTCATTATTTGATAAGCATCTATAACCACTCCTTGGGAAACATTAAAGAATCTAAGTATTAAAGGTCCACCTGCAATCATCACAACTCCTATGAATATACCTGTTGCAATGGATAGCACTGCAAATCTATGGGCATAATCCCTGCCCTCTTCTTCATTCCCTGCTCCAATTCTTTTCCCTATCATTACTCCGGAAGCATTAGCCATGCCAAAGCAAAGTATCATGAATAATTGTTGTATTGTATTGCTTATTTGTATAGAGGCTATGGCTTCTTTTCCAATGCGCCCATAGGCAACAGAGTAAACTACGGCTGCTAATCCCCAGCAAACTTCGTTCAGCAATACCGGGATAGTTGTCCTATATATTCTTTTAAAGAAGTAAGTATCAATCAAAAACATATCTTTAAATCCTGGAGCCAGAATCTTATTGCTCCTATATATTACTGCAATAATCATTACTGCCTCAATAAACCTTGCTATTACTGTTGCAAGTGCGGCTCCTTCAACACCCATAGCTCTAAATCCAAAGTGTCCGAAAATGAACACATAATTTAAAAATGTATTGGTTATAAGTGCTGCAGCGCTTATATACATGGGGTATATAGCTTTTTCTATACTCCTCAAAGCGAAACTGAAGCAAAAGGTTACAGCAGTAAAAGCATAACTTAGGCATACAAGCCTCAAATACTTACTTCCATATAGCAAGACATCGGGATCAGTATTGAATATTGCTATAATCCCTCTGGAAAAAGCAATGGCAACAAAAGTAAATATGGCAGATATCACCAATGTGGAAGAAAGCCCCAATCCAACCACTCGCTTAATATTGTCCTTATCTCTCTTCCCCCAAAATTGTGATATAAATATACCACAGCCGCTGCATATTCCAAACATAAACATGCAGAACAACAGAAACACCTGATTTGCGATACCGACAGCTGCAATCTGTGTTTCTCCTACCATTCCTATCATAATTGTATCCACCATGTTTAAGGATGTGCTTATAAAGTTTTGAATTATTATAGGTGCGGCAATGATTCCAAGGTCTTTATAGAATAAGCCGTCCCTGAGCAATTTCTTTATTATATGCTTAATATATTTCAGAATAAATCCACTTCCTCTCACATTTTTACCACGGCAGCATAGAATATTATGAGGTGGTTTTATGTACGACAAACTGCATCTTCATGAGTTTGATGGGCTCACAAATAAAATCTTTAAACATGAACACAAGTACTCTGGTACTTCAAGCAAAAATCCTGATTTTAATGGTCATAGCCATTATTTTTCTGGATATGTGGAAGAAGTATTAGGTCATACTCATTATTATTCTCTGGTCACTGGTCCCAGTATTGAGGTAGAAGGAGGCCATATCCATTATTATCAGTGCTTTACTACAATGAACAAAAGGCATTATCATATATTATGGGGTTATACATCTATTCATTCGGATTATTAATGGACTGCCTGAGGGATTCCTTATGGGACAGTC
>NZ_JAWLCK010000042.1:0-22215 GCF_041687175.1 Lutispora sp. | reverse complement strand
TTTAATTGTTTTTGAGACATTAAATAATGCACCTCGTTTTTCATAGTGACATTTTATCACGATAATTTACAAGGTGACATTATCATAAGATAATCACAACTTCAATTAACTGCTATTGACATAGCTTTAGTTTTTTTATATAATTGATATTGTGTTTAGGGGTATAGCTCAATTGGTAGAGTAGCGGTCTCCAAAACCGTTGGTTGTGGGTTCAAGTCCTACTGCCCCTGCCATTAAACTGAATTTAACAATTTTATTGAAAACAATTCTGTTTTAATCAGAATTGTTTTTTTAACTTTTTAATGCACAAACAAATAAGATAACCTTATTGATAATTATTTTGTAACTATCCCTTTTAATAACCCTTTTTTAATCTGGCACATTATAAGGCATTTTAGCCTATTATGTTATTAATATAATTATCTTATACTACCAGCATAAAAATAACGCCTTAAAACGAATTTAAAAGCGTCATTCTTATATAACTATATGTTTTTATTTTAATATTTTCTTTAATAATTTAAATATATCAAATGTTGTTCTATTATAAACTTTATTATAAGCATACCTTTTTGGATCCCTTAACCATCCCCATCCTCTAGGCATTTTTAATCCGGCTCTATGGACAACTTGTCTTTTGATGCTGGTTCTGGCAGCAATTCTTCTCTTTAGACTAGGTTTTCTCATTCCGAACTTCATAATTCTTCACCTTCTTGTTTTTAGTTAACATAATACATCTATCCACATAGTTATTTCAAACACTTGTTTAAAAATTTATCTAAAATATTCAAACCTTCTATGATTGTATCCATAGATGTTGCATAAGACAATCTTATATAATCATCTGTTCCAAAAGCAGCTCCAGGTATTACTGCAACTTTTGCTTTCTCTAATAAAACCAAAGCCAAATCTATTGAGTTCTCAATTATTTTGCCATCTAATTCATGTTTTAATATGTCAGATATATCTACATATACATAAAAAGCGCCTTGTGGTTTTCTACAGGACAAAAATTTAATCTCATTTATTTTTTTATACATATAGTCTCTTCTTTTTTCATATTCTCTAACCATGTTTTTTACATCATCTTGCGGTCCATTTAATGCTGCTGTTGCCGCATATTGTGTAATCGAACACGGATGTGAAACAGCATGGCTTTGAACACTTGACATGGCCTTTATAACTCTTTCATTGGATGCAGCATAGCCTAACCTCCAGCCAGTCATAGCATATGTCTTTGACATTCCATTGATTAAGATAGTTATATCTCTTACATCTTCTGATATTGAAGCAATGCTTACATGTTCAATTCCATCATAGGTTATTCTTTCATATATTTCATCAGAAACTATATATATATTATGTTTTAATGCTGTTTCAGCTATATCTTCCAATTCTTCTTTGCTATATACTGTACCTGTTGGATTACTCGGAGTATTTAATAGGATAGCCTTTGTCTTATTTGTTATAGCTGATTCTAAAGCATCCTTTGTGATTTTAAAGTTATTTTCAGATTTTGTACCAACTAACACTGGTATGCCACCGTTTAATTTAATTATCTCTGTATAGCTAACCCAATAGGGTACAGGGACGATTACCTCATCTCCCGGATTAAGTATAGCTGCAAATGCATTTGACAGCGAATGCTTTGCACCACTGGATACAACTATTTCATTAGGATTATATTTTATTCCATTCTCTCTCTCTAATTTATCACATATAGCTTTTCTCAGTTCCATAGTACCTTGAGCTGCCGTATATCTGGTAAAACCTACATTAATAGCTTCTATGGCTGCTTTTCTGATATATTCCGGTGTGTCAAAATCCGGTTCTCCAGCCCCAAAGCCGTAAACTTTTATACCTTCAGAAATCATATTCTTTAGTTTAGCGTCAATTGATAAAGTTAAGGAAGGATTTATATTTGAAGCCTTATCTGATATCTTTACATGCATAATCACGACCTCCACTATTCTATTAATTATTCTTCTATACCTGCATACTTTTTTAATTCGATGACTTTATTGTAGTCTATTGATATATTTCCCATAATTGGCTGCCCATTTTGCATTATTCCATGACAATCTGTTCCACCTGTTATGAATAGTTTTCTCTCTTTTGCTAATGCTAACAAGTACCTCACCATATCTTGATCATGTTTAGGGTGTAATACCTCTATTCCTTTTACTCCTAAACTCAATATGCTTGATATAGATTTTTTATCGTTTATTAGTCCAGGATGAGCTAGAACCGATATTCCACCTGCCTTCTCTATTATTTCAATAGCTTCTCTAGTAGTTAGCTTGAATCTTTCTACATATGCAGGGCAGCCTACACCGATATATTTATCAAAGGCGTCTACCATACTGTCTATATAACCTTTCTCCACCATTGCTCTGGCAATATGAGGTCGACCTATACTGCTACCTTTTGATATTTCTTCCACTTGTTTCAATTCTATATCAATTCCTAATGCATTTAGTTTTTCAATCATGGTCACTGCCCTATTATATCTTGATTCTTGCATTCTTTTAAGAATTTTTAAAAACCACTGGTCTTTATAATCTATATAATAACCAAGCATATGAATTTCTTTTCCATAGTATTCAGTATTAAGTTCAATGCCTGGGATTATTTCAAGTTTATCTGGCCTTTCATTACTTTCAATCGCAGGATTTATACCTGATATTGTATCATGGTCTGTTATTCCTATTGCTCTCAATCTCTTTTTTTGAGCCCATTGAACTACTTCTTGTGGGCTCAATAAGCCATCCGAAGCACTGGTATGAATATGTAAATCTGCGTAATCCATTTTTGTCACCCCTAGCACAGAATTATACCCCATCCTAAAATATTTAATACAGTAAGTACATTATAAAATAATATATTAAAAAACAAAAGCACCGAAGTGCTCTTGCTCTTATGTTTATGTATTATCTTGAGTTTACTATTAATTTAATAGCAGTTCTTTCTTCGCCCTCAATATCTATATCTGTAAATGCAGGTACACATACCAAATCCATACCACTTGGAGCTACAAACCCCCTAGCTATAGCTACTGCTTTTATTGCCTGATTCAGTGCACCAGCACCTATAGCCTGTATTTCTGCTCCTCCATTTTCTCTTAATACACCTGCGAGAGCTCCTGCTACTGAATTAGGATTAGATTTTGATGATACTTTTAATACTTCCATTTATAATGCCCCCTTAATACCACATAAATTTAGTAATACAACCAAATTATTCTACACTTAATCCAAAAAATCCTTTTTTTATTAACAATTTATATAACTTTAAGTCGTTTAATATCATTGACAAAATTTTTTTCATTTATCTCTAATATAACTCCATTAATTTGCCCAGAATCTTCAGCTGCTTCAAATCGCCCAGGTAGACTCGTGAGGAATTTCTTAATTATTATATCCGTTTTAACTCCAAGAACTGAATTTATAGGACCCGTCATTCCCACATCGGTTATATAACCTGTACCTTTTGGTAATATCCTTTCATCTGCAGTCTGGACATGAGTATGTGTTCCTAGTACAGCTGTAATTCTTCCATCTAGATACCAACCCATTGCAATCTTTTCAGAAGTAGCTTCTGCATGGAAATCCATTATCTTGATATCAGCTTTACCTTCGATTTCTTTGAGAATGCTGTCAATTTTTCTAAAGGGACATTCAAGGCATTCCATAAACACTCTTCCACACATATTTATTACTGCAATTTTTCTCCCTTTTACTTCAACAATTACATAAGGCTTTCCTGGTGTTCCTGTGGGATAATTAGCAGGCCTAACTAACCTATCTGCATAGTCAATAAAGTCAAAAATCTTTTTTTGGGCCCATGCATGATTGCCTAAAGTAACAACATCAATTCCATAGCTGGTTAGATCCTCATATATCTCTTTTGTTATTCCCACACCACCGGCACTATTTTCACCATTTGCGATAGTAAAATCAATTTTATATTCATCTATTATTTTAATTAAATTATCCTTTAATAGGTTTCTTCCTGTTCTTCCATATATATCGCCAATAAAAAGTATATTCACTTTCACAGTCCTCCTTTAGCTAAGCTTCAATATCTGTTTGAATTGTTCCCTATTCTTCTATTATGTACTTGGTAAAATTATATTTCCCCATTGAGAGATTTTAACATTAGAATAGAATGTTTGGCAATAATAAATTTAAAAAGAACGGTTAAAACCGTTCTTTTCTTATTTTGCATATTCAATTGCCCTTGTTTCCCTGATTACATTAATCTTAATCTGGCCAGGGTATTCAAGTTCATTTTCTATTTTCTTTACAATATCCCTAGCAATATAAACAATTTCTGAATCGCTTACATCTTCAGGTTTTACCATAATTCTTATCTCTCTACCGGCTTGAATTGCAAAAGATTTTTCTACTCCATCAAAGGAATTTGCTATTTCCTCAAGTTTTTCAAGTCTCTTAATATAGGATTCTAATGTTTCTCTTCTGGCACCAGGCCTTGCTGCAGAAATAGCATCTGCTGCTTGGACCAGCACTGCTTCAATTGTATTTGCTTCCACATCACCATGGTGAGCTAGTATTGCATGTATGACTTCTGGAGATTCTTTATACTTTTTCGCTAAATCAGCTCCAATTTGAACATGTGGACCTTCTACTTCATGGTCTACTGCTTTACCTATATCGTGCAGTAAACCTGCTCTTTTAGCAAGATTTACATCAGCTCCTAGTTCAGCAGCCATAGCTGCTGCTAAATGGGATACTTCGATGGAATGATTCAGCACACTTTGTCCATAACTTGTTCTAAATCTTAATCTTCCTATAAGCTTGATGAGTTCAGGATGCAAACCATGTACACCTGTGTCAAATGTTGCTTGCTCTCCTTGCTCCCTTATATAGTTTTCAACCTCTTTTTTAGACTTTTCAACCATTTCCTCTATTCTGGCAGGATGTATTCTTCCGTCAATTATCAGTTTTTCTAAAGCTACTCGTGCTATTTCTCTTCTAATGGGGTCAAATCCTGATAATATAACAGCTTCCGGTGTATCATCAATTATTAAATCAACTCCTGTTAGAGTTTCCAATGTTCTAATATTTCTTCCTTCTCTTCCTATTATTCTGCCCTTCATTTCATCATTTGGTAATGGAACGACAGAAACAGTAGTTTCAGCAACATGATCAGCTGCATTTTTCTGTATAGCATATGCGATTATCTCTTTAGATTTTCTATCAGCTTCTTCTTTTGCTTTAGTCTCTATATCTTTAATCATAATAGCAGCTTCATGCCTAATTTGTTTTTCAATATCGTTCAAAAGCAGTTGTCTTGCTTCTTCGGAGGACAAGTTTGATATATGTTCTAATTCTTTTAATTGCTTGTTATATAGCTCTTTAACCTCATCGTGAAGCTTTTGAACTTCTTTCTGTTTTTTATTTATCATTTCTTCTCTCTGTTCAACAGCTTCAACTTTTTTATCGAAAAGTTCTTCTCTTTGCAGAAGTCTTCTTTCGATTCTCTGAACCTCGTTCCTTCTGTCCTTTGTTTCCTTATCTAATTCAGATCTTAATCTATGGATTTCTTCTTTAGCTTCAAGTAAAACTTCCTTTTTCCTTGTCTCCGCTTCCTTTTGGGCATCTTCTAAAATCTTCTTAGCTGCTTCCTCTGCATTTTTTATTTTTGATTCCGCAATATATCTTCTAACAAAATACCCGACAGCAAAACTTCCAAATCCAACTGCTACATATATAACAGTTTCTATAATATCTTCACCTCCTTAGTCCTTTCAATACATGATTATCTTAAGAATATTCATATATTTCATAATACCATTGATACACCATATCACAATAATTCTATATCTTTTAGTTTTTTTTGTCAAGTTAGAGGTAGGTTTCATCTTCGTCTAATAACGCTCTAATTACTTTATTACATATATCTCTTTCGTATCCTTTGCTTAAAAGATATGCATAAAGTTTATTTTTTATTGCTCCTATATCACCTTTTAATGATTTTAACTTTTTTTCACCACAGGCTAAAGCTGTATCATAATCATCAATATTTATTTCTTCAAATATTGAATCGAGTAGATCTTTTTTAAAACCTTTTTGCATCAATTTATAATATATTTTTCTCTTGCTCATACCTGGTTGTTTTGACTTGTCTCTAACCCAATTCTCTATATATTTTGCGTCATTTATGTAACCATAATCCATTAATTTTGCTAAAGTTTCTTCTATTATTTCTTTAGTACAATTTTTTTGTTTTAATTTTTTAATTATCTCATAGGAAGTCCTATCCTTAATAGATAATAGTTTTATACAATAGTTATATGATTTTTTTAAGTCCATAAAAACCCTCCATATAAAAAGGTTGTATTATGTATGAAAATATACTAATTATATAAGAAAGGCTTCCATCGGAAGCATTTCAACAACAAGGAAGCCTTTCTTTAAATGCATTTAACTAAAAGTATAAATTTAAGAAATTTATACTTTCCTATGCATTATAAAATATTAGCGCATACGACTTTCCCTATGCGCTATCAGAACGTGTTAATCTTCTATTTTCATTTCTTCAGATTCATCCAAAGATGCTTTAGCCTTTGATAACCCTAAGCTATATATTTCTCTAACTTTAGTTTCAATTTCTTTTGTAATTTCCGGATTATCTTTTAAATATTGTCTGGCATTCTCTCTACCTTGGCCTAATCTGGTGTTTCCATAAGAATACCAAGCTCCGCTTTTTTGTACTATATCATTTGCAGCAGCAACATCTAAAATACTGCCTTCTTTCGAGATACCTTCGCCATATATAATATCAAATTCAGCCTGTTTAAAAGGAGGAGCTACTTTATTCTTCACTACTTTAACTCGTGTCCTGCTACCAACCATATCAGTACCTTGTTTAATAGTTTCTACTTTTCTTACATCTAACCTTACAGAAGCATAGAATTTCAATGCTTTACCGCCTGGTGTAGTTTCAGGATTTCCAAACATTACTCCTACTTTTTCTCTCAACTGATTGATAAATATAGCCGTGGCTTTTGATTTGTTAATAGCTCCTGCCAGTTTTCTTAATGCTTGTGACATCAATCTAGCTTGAAGGCCTATATGGGAATCACCCATCTCGCCATCAATTTCAGCTTTAGGCACTAAAGCTGCAACTGAGTCAATTACTATAACATCAATAGCACCACTTCTAACTAATGTTTCACATATTTCTAATGCCTGCTCGCCTGTATCAGGTTGAGACACAACAAGATTTTCAATGTCTACTCCAAGGTTTTTTGCATATACAGGATCCAAAGCATGCTCTGCGTCAATAAAAGCTGCATTACCGCCATTTTTCTGAGCTTCAGCTATTATATGCAACGCAACAGTTGTTTTACCTGAGGATTCTGGTCCAAAAATTTCTACAATCCTTCCCCTTGGTACTCCACCTATACCAAGAGCAATATCTAAATCAAGAGAGCCTGTAGAAATGGATTCAAGATTTAATTTACTGTTTTCACCTAACTTCATTATAGAACCTTTGCCAAACTGTTTTTCTACTTGGCTTATGGCAGCCTCTAAAGCCTTCCTCTTATCACTCATAATTATAGCAGGTTAGCCTGCTGCACCTCCTTTATGCGAACATTTGTTCTCATATAATTATATATTACTTCCTAATATAAGTCAAATAATAAATAATTATTTATTATTTTATTTCTAAAATGTTTCTGCGAAGTATATCCAAAGCTTTTGTTGTTGCTAGCCATCTAATTTTATTTCTATTCCCATTAAAAACAGAAGAATAAACTTTTACTTGATCATCAAAAGCTATTCCTATATAACACAAACCTACAGGTTTTGATTCTGTTCCCCCACTGGGTCCTGCTATTCCAGTTATAGATAGACCTATATCAGTATTGGATATTTTTTTAATACAATAAGCCATTTCTTCTGCTGTTTCCATGCTAACTGCTCCATACTTTTCAATTGTATCTCTATTGACACCAAGAATATTGACTTTAGCTTCATTGCTATAACATACAACACCATTAATGAAACTGATTGAAGCATTGGGTATATCGGTAAACCGGCTTGAAATCATACCTCCTGTACAGGATTCGGCAAATGCTATGGTCATTCTTTTTTCTTGGAGCAAATTATTTACAACTGATTCTAATGTATCATCATTATAACCATATACATTCATACCTAGGACATTTAATATCTTATTTTTAACTTCTTTAATCTTATCATCTGCTTCAGAAATATCCTCATCCTTAGCAGTTATTCTTATGTGGACCTCACCCTCTTTAGCATATAGCGCAATAGTAGGATTTGTCTGATTAGTCATTATGTCTCCAAGCTTCTCTTGAAGTGCGGACTCACCTATCCCTATAACTTTTAGTGTATGAGATTTTATAACATGTTTTGATTTTTGTTTTAAATAAGGTACTATTTTTTCCTCGAACATTGGTCTCATTTCTTTAGGGGGGCCAGGCAGAGAAATATATATTTTACTATCATATTCTCCTATTATGCCTGGTGCAGTACCGTTATCATTATCTATAGCTCTGCTACCTATCGGTATATAGGCTTGTCTTTCGTTTATTGCAGGCATAGGTCTTCCATATCTTGAAAAACGATCTTTTATTCTCTTCAATGAAGTTTCATCCAGTGATAGTTCTACTCCCAGTGCTTTAGCAACACCTAGTTTTGTTATATCATCATCAGTAGGTCCCAATCCACCTGTGGTGATTATAACATCAGCTCTGCTGCTGGCTATTTTTATCGCTTCAACCAATCTATCCAGGTTGTCTCCAACAACAGTATGATGATATACATCTAGACCTAAAGAGGATAATCTTTGGGATATGTATTGACCATTAGTATTAACTATATCCCCTAAAAGTAGTTCTGTTCCTACAGCAATAATCTCACAATTCATTCTCATTACCTCTCAAACATTAAATTCCATTCTCTACAGCTTTAATGTACTTTAGAAAATAATCTGCGCCTGAAACAATTGTAATAAGCAGAGTAACATATATTAAAATCATATCCATGGGTATGTTTAAAATGCTAAAGGGATAGTTGTCCAAAAATAGTATAACTGCAGTGATAATTTGTGTAACGGTCTTGTACTTGCCCATATTACTAGCCGCTATTACAATATTCCTATTGGCCGCAATACCCCTTAGTCCCGTTACTGCAAACTCTCTTGCTAAAATAATAAACACAGCCCAAGCTTGTATTCTTCCTAGTTCAATAAAAATAAGATAGGCTGCTGTTATCAGCAATTTATCAGCTAGAGGGTCTAAGAACTTCCCCAAATCAGTTACCAAATTATATTTTCTTGCATAATAACCATCAAGTTTATCTGTTATAGATGCTATCAGAAAAATAATTAGAGCTATTTCCATATTATACGGAACATCTATCAGCATAAAAAACATAAAAATGGGTATAAGCAAAATCCTTGAAACTGTAATCTTATTTGCTATATTCATCATTGCACTCTCCCAATAAATCATAATCTGTAGCATCTTTTATAAATACATTGGCAAATTCTCCAATTCTCATTTCCCTGTTAGATGTAAAATAGACCAAACCATCAATTTCAGGTGCATCTCTATATGTCCTCCCAATATACTGCCCGTTCTCATAATCTTCAATAAGTACTTTTAGTGACTTTCCTACGAAACCTAAGTTCTTTTTGTATGAAATATCCATTTGCAAGGACATTAATATATCTTGCCTATTAATTTTAATCTCTTCATCTACCTGATTAGGTAGTTTGTATGCTGGGGTGTCCTCTTCTCTAGAGTATGTGAATACTCCCATTCTATCAAATTGCACTTCTTTTATAAAATTCGCCAACTCTTCGAAGTCTTCTTCATCCTCCCCAGGGAACCCAACAATAAATGTTGTTCTTATAGCTATATTTGGTATCTCTTTTCTTAACTTACTAATCAAATGTAGAATTTTTTCTTTAGTCGTATTCCTACCCATAAGCTTTAGTATTTTATTGCTTCCATGCTGGATTGGTATATCAATATATTTACATATCTTTTCTTCAGAAGCCATAACATCGATAAGATCATCATTAAATTCATCGGGGTAGGCATAAAGAATCCTTATCCACTCTATTCCTCTTATTTTTGCCATTGCCCTTAATAAATCTGGAAGCATAAGCTTACCATATAAATCTCTTCCATAAACAGATGTGTCCTGAGCTATTACAATCAATTCTTTTATTCCTTTGGAAGCAAGAAACTCTGCTTCCTTTATAATTTCTTCAAACTTTCTACTCCTATATCTGCCTCTCAGCGAAGGAATGATACAGTAAGTACATCTATTATCACAGCCTTCAGCTATTTTTATATATGCAGTATGATTCTGTGTAGAAATATATCTATCAAGCTTATCTAAATCAATATTTTCTTGATTGCCATACATTGATATTTTTTGTCCTTCTAGACCATTTTCAATCACTTCTAATATAGATTTATAATCTCCTGTACCTATGACAGCATCAAGCTCAGGCATTTCCTTAAGCAACTCTTCTTTATATCGTTCTGACAAGCAACCTGCAGCTATCAATAATATGCATTTTCCAGTTTTCTTATATTGTCCCATTTCAATTATTGTATCTATAGACTCTTGCTTAGCCTTTTCAATAAATCCACATGTATTGATTATTATTATATCAGCTAAATAAGGATTGTTTGTAACTTCATATTTCCCATCTTTAATAATATTTATCATGACCTCAGAATCTATAAGATTTTTTGCGCAACCTAATGACACAATTGCAACATGCATTTATAAACATCTCTCCTTATTGTTATTACGAAAAGTATAATACAGTAAATTGGATTAGTGAAAAATCCGACCTAATTTCCCGGGTAATTAAATTTCTTTGAATTTCTTTAAATTTGATAATAAATCTTATATATTATCAAATTTCTTTTTATTGCTGCAGATTACTTCAATTATCGACTTGTTACTGTTGCATTTCTTCCCATTGTTCTTTGCTAATAAGTACTTTTCTAGGTTTACTTCCTTCATATCCTCCTATTATTCGACGCTCCTCCATTTGATCAATTATCCTTGCAGCTCTACTATATCCTATTTTCAATCTCCTTTGAAGCATAAGAATAGATGCTTGGCCAGTTTCCACAACCAATGATATAGCATCCTTCAATAGCTCGTCTGCTTCACTTTCTACCTCATCATTATCTTCACTCTCTATTTCCTTAACAATTCCCTCTACATAAGATGGAGATACTTGTCCTTTTATATAATCTACAACTGATTCTACTTCCTTTTCTGATATAAATGCGCCTTGAACCCTTATAGGCTTTGCTTCCCCTACAGGATAGTATAACATATCACCTCTTCCCAACAGCTTTTCAGCGCCTCCCATATCAAGTATAGTCCTTGAATCAACTTGAGAAGAGACAGCAAAGGAAATCCTTGAAGGAATATTAGCTTTAATCAATCCTGTTATGACATCTACTGAGGGTCTTTGAGTTGCTACCACAAGATGAATACCAGCTGCTCGTGCCATTTGGGCAAGTCTGCAGATAGCATCCTCCACATCATTAGGCGCAACCATCATCAAATCTGATAATTCATCGATGATAATCACAATCTGAGGTAATTTATCATTGTTATCACTGAATAGTGCATTATAACTATTTATATCTCTAACATTCTTTGAAGCGAAGCTCTTGTATCTTTCAGTCATTTCATTTACAGCCCAATTAAGTGCACCAGCAGCTTTTTTTGGATCAGTAACAACAGGGACTAATAAATGAGGTATGCCATTGTATACACTTAATTCAACTACCTTTGGATCTATCATGAGTAGCTTAACCTTATCTGGCTCAGCCTTAAATAATATACTAACAATTATGGTATTAATACAGACACTCTTTCCTGAACCAGTAGCTCCTGCTATAAGTAGATGTGGCATCTTGGTAATATCCGCAATAATATTTTTACCCGCTACATCCTTGCCCAAAGCAAATGCAATATTTGATTTATTATTCTTAAACTCATCAGATTCTATTACTTCTCTTATATATACAGTTGTGATTTCTTTATTCGGTATTTCAATCCCTACTGCTGCCTTTCCCGGTATAGGAGCTTCTATCCTAATACCCTGAGATGCCATGCTTAAAGATATGTCATCCGCTAAATTAACTATTTTACTCACCTTAACACCTGGACTCAGCTGCAACTCATATCTTGTAATAGAAGGTCCAACACTTACTTGTGAAACTGTAGCGTCTACATTAAAATTTCTTAATGTCTCATCCAGTATTTTAACATTGTTCATTATTTCCTTTTTTATGTTTCCGCTTTTGCTTTCCTGAGGAGGAAAAAGCAATGTAGTGCTTGGAAGGCTATAATGAGGATAATGCTGTAAACTATTTGGAGTTATCTTTTCTTCATCAGAATTATTCTGTTTTTCATTTTTGGATTCTTTATTTTTTGTTTCTTTGGTTTTAGTTAGAAAATTATTATCAAATTCCTTTGTAAAGTCTACTATTTTCACTTTTTTTGCTTCACTATTACTTTCTTTAACACTACTGTCATTTAATGTCTCAATCACAGGTTTTTCCTTCTTATCATTTTTTATGTACCTTTTATTAAAAATTCTTTTCGGATTTATGAATGATAAAATTTTTAGAAAAAGCTGCTTAAAATAACTAAAGAAAGAAGCTGCTGTAACACCAGTAAACATTATTAAAGATATGAAGAATAGTCCAGTAATTAATGCATAGGTTCCAGCAGTGCCTAATACTCTAACAATTACATAACCCAAAGCAGCTCCTATAATTCCACCACCTAAATTGTGGGTTCCTAATTCATAGGCAGCTATTATGCTACCTATATAATCTAATTCTGCTTCTTCAAGTATTCTTATATTTAGCACATATAATAGAATTAGCAGCGTGACAAAAGCTAAACAAAAAGAATAAAATTTTATATTAAGCTTTATTCTATCCTTTAGGTAGAAAGCTGCAATGCCTAAAATGAGTATTATCACAGGAAAAAGGTAAGACCCCATGCCAAATATGCCAAATAATACCTTGTTAACATATTTGCCAGCCAGGCCTGAATCTTTATCGAATATGCAGATGTATAGATAAATTGCAGCAAGTATAGATATGATTCCAATTACATCAAATTTAAGTCTAGTTGTTTTTTTATTTCTTGCCAATGATATCACCCCAAAATAAAATTCTACATAAACATAAAAAATCCTTTATTCTATAGCGATTATCAAATAACCATTCTAAAGTCCAGATGAATTGGACTATTCATTCTGAACTTTAGAATCTATATCCAATAATTTAGTATATTCTTTTTATGATTGATAATAAAGGGGTAATATCATCATTATATATTTATTCTCTTTTAATATTGTCCTATTGTGTTTTTTTCTCATCTATTAAACTACGCAACTTACTTAGTGCATCCTTAAGTCCACCAATTTCATGTATCAAACCATGCTTTACTGCCTCTGAACCAACTAATACAGTACCTACATCATTTGCTAGTTCACTAGTGGTGAACATAAGCTTCTTCAATGTAGGTCTTTTTATGTTGCTATGATCAACAATAAAATTTATTATACGCTCCTGCATCTTGTTAAAATAATCATAGGTTTGCGGAACACCAATAATTAATCCGTTCATCCTAATAGGGTGTATTGTCATCGTTGCTGTAGGTGCTATATAAGAATAGTCTGTAGATACTGCTAAAGGAACACCTATGCTATGCCCGCCTCCTAGCACTATAGAAACAGTAGGCTTACTAATAGTACTTATTAATTCTGCTATAGCTAAACCTGCCTCTACATCACCGCCAACCGTGTTTAATATTAATAGTAATCCCTCGATTTCGTTGCTTTCTTCTACTGCAACAATTTGTGGGATAATGTGTTCATATTTTGTTGCTTTGTTTTGGGGCGGAAGCACTATATGTCCTTCTATTTGCCCTATTATAGTCATAGCATATATATTACTTTTTGCTTCTGGTACTTTTGTTTGCCCTAATTCTTTTATAGTTTCAGAAGCCTTTGCTTCATCTGCCTTCTTTCCATGTTCTTCTGAGCTTTTTCCCTCCATAAATTCACTAATCAATACTCTTCACTCCTAAATCTGATGTTTATTGTATTTTTGCCATTTAACTTTTTAGTATGCAATATGAAAAGCCTCGCTGTACAGACTACAACAAGGCTTTCTTTTTGTACATTCGTGATTAGTCACTAAAAAAATTTTTATAGTTTATTTCTGCCTAAATCAAATTTTTTATGAAGAGCATTTACAGCAGCATTTGTACTTTCACTTTTAATTAAACAGGATATAGTTGTATGAGAGTCTGAAGTTTGAAGTATTTCAATATTGCATTCACTTAATCCTTCTACCATTTTAGCCATGACTCCAGGCATACCTCTCATTTTATTACCAATAATTGTTACCTTTGTGCAATTAGGTATGACTTGAAAATTATAGCCTTGAGCCTTCAAAATGCTAATTAATTTAGATTCATTAACTCCATCAACAATAAACATTTTAACATCAGGATAAATATTAATCATGTCTATGCTTATTTTTTCTGCTGCAATCAGGTTGAAGAGTATTGTGTCTTTCTCATATTGGTTTGCTGAACCATCAAATTTTATTTTAAATTGAGATCTATTTCCTATTTGTGCAATTGCTGTTATAACATTTTCATCTTTATCTTGTCTATATCTTCGTGATTTATCATAATTTGTTATCAGTGTTCCATTATTATCTGTTAGAGTACTTTTGATTAAAAGAGGCATATTGCTTCTCATTGCTATCTCTACAGCTCTTGGATGTATGACTTTTGCTCCATACTCTGCCATCTGGAATATTTCATTATAAAATACAGTTTCCATTACCCTTGCATCTTGTACAATTGCAGGATCTGCAGTCATAACTCCATCAACATCTGTATAGATTTCTACTATCTCTGCATTTATTGCTTCTCCAATAATAGCAGCTGTTACATCACTCCCGCCTCTGCCTAAAGTTGTAATGTTGCCATCTTCTGTTACTCCTTGAAAGCCTGCTATAATAGGAATAACATTCTTTTCTACGCATTCTAAGATATTATCTGGTTCCACCTTTAATACTTCAGCATCACCATAGTTATCATCAGTTATAATGCCTGCTTGAGCACCAGTAAATACCTTGCATTCATAACCCATTTTCTTCAGCGTGTTTGCTAACATAACACAAGATATTACCTCCCCGCAGGACATCAGTAAATCCTTTTCTCTTGGATTAGGTTCCACGCCTATAGATTTTACAAAATTAATTAAGGTATCAGTTGCGTAGGGGTCTCCACTTCTTCCAATAGCAGATACAACAACTATTGGAAAATAATCCTTCTTTTTTGCAGCATCAATCTTATTTACTACCATATTTCTTCTTTCTTGATTAGCAACTGATGTTCCACCGAATTTTTGCACTATGAGCCTCATAATATCCTCTCACTTTTATTTAAAATATATTTTGAATAATCATAGGTTGTATTTGTTCATTATCTAGAGCCATCTCAATAGTAGGTAGTATCATGTCCATTCTAGCAACGAGAGAATTAGATTTTACAAAAGGACTATCCTGTCCAAAGGGAACAAAATATATATTCTTACTATTCAATAAAACACCTAGATTTTTCGCATTCATTCCCAGTCCATCATTAGTAGATATACCTATGACAATGGGTTTCATACCTCTCAGGTGAGCCTTTGCAGCCATTAATACCGGTGTATCTGTTATGGCATTTGCAAGTTTAGCAATGGTATTACCTGTACAAGGAGCTATTACTAATACATCCAGTAGGCCTTTAGGCCCGATGGGCTCTGCATCTTGTATGGTCAAAATACTTTTATTGCCTGTGATTGTTTCAATCTTCTCAATCCATTCTTCTGCTTCACCAAATCTGCTGTTCATATCAGAAGCATTGAAGGAGAATATGGGTAATACATTTGCTTTTGAATCCACCAGCTTTTGAATTTCATCGATAATTTTACTGAATGTACAAAATGATCCTGTCACAGCAAACCCTATGTTTAGCCCTTCTATTTTCATTATAATCCCCCTTATATTATATTTTAAATAGGTTTTCAATGCAAAGCTAAAATAGTATCTAAAATAGCCTTTGCTGCAGATTTAGGCGCTGTCTTACCTGGTAATCCTAAAGCATGTATTGTCTTTATACCTTTTTCCCTTGCAAAATCATGATCTAAGCCTCCTGGTTTAGATGCTAAATCAATAATCAAAGAGTTCTTATCCATTTTATCGATAGAAGAATAGGATAGAACTTTAAAAGGTATTGTGTTTATTACTAAATCAATATCTTCAATAATACTATCAATGACATCCAATCTTATTCCCTTACATCCATTTATGTTAATCCAAGTAATATCAGTATTTTTTCTAGCAGCTACATACAAATTATCATTGAATACCTTTAAATAATCGGATAAGATTTTGCCAATTCGCCCGTAACCCAGCAGCAGAATTCTGCTATCATGAATTGTAATATTTCTTTCTTTTAGTATTATAGATATTGCACCTTCAGCGGTTATTGCGGCATTGTATATTTGATAATTCTCATCACTGTTATAATCCTGATACTGTATGCCTTTACTTGCAGCCAAGTCAATAAAATACTTGTCTGGATACCCTAAGTATAACATCTTATCAGATTTTATTAACTTGACTAAGTCGTCTATCAGAACTGTTTTATTAGATAATTTCATATTAATCTTTTGTCCGTTATTGAAAGGTACCGGACCTATTATTATTTTATTGTCGGCTATTGCTTCTTCTAATGATTCATACTCCTTTATGTTTTTTTCCCTAAGATTCTCATGGCCATAAGTTGATATAGTATAGTCTTTATATCTTAGAAGCTTCGACAATTCAGCCAGCCTTTCATCCCCACCTAAGATTAGAATTTTTTCGCCTTTCATAATACTCATAAACGTCACCCTCTATTTTAAAACTAATACATATTATGGTTGAGCATTTTTTTTTGTGAAGAAAAAAACTAATGAGGAGTAATGAAACTCCCCATTAGTTTTATTTTAGTATATCTGCCAAATCAATAATAATCATATCATTGCCTACTTTTTTTATTCTTTCCCAAGGTATTTCCAGATATCTCTTCTCAATGAAAAATGAAAAAAAACCTTTGCTTTCAGGAATTATTAAAGATTTAATTTTACCAGTTTCAGTATCTATGAGCATGTCGCAATCCCCTAAATATCCTAGCCTCTCACAATCAGGAAGTGTAACAATTTCTTTGCCATACAATTTGCTTAACCTCATTAAACCCCACCTCTAACTATATTAATCTCTTGCTTGTCTAAAAATATTATATGTCTATAGAGTAGAGATATTCCAACTATTTACCTGTAGACCCAAATCCTCCAGTTCCTCTTTCGGTACTTTGTAATTCATCTGTTAATATTAAATTTGCACAGTATACAGGTAAAAACACGATTTGGGCTATTCTATCACCGGGATTTACGGTATAATCTGTTTCACTAAGATTGATCATAGGGCATATTATTTCTCCAACATAGTCAGAGTCAATTACTCCTACTGCGTTTACAAGAGAGATACCGTGCTTCGACGCTAAACCACTCCTAGGGAAAACAAATCCTCCTACATTGCTGTCATTAATATGTATAGCTATGCCAGTAGGGATTTTATATATCTGTCTAGGCTTTATTACTATAGGCTCTTTAACACACGCATGCAGATCCATACCAGCAGATCCTGGTGTAGCATAACTTGGTAAAAATAAATCAAATTGGAAATCTTTTTTGACTTTTTTTACAGTGATATCAATGTTCATTTCAAATCCATCCTATTTTAATATTGTACTTCTATTGGGTCCAATAATAGCGGCACCCATCTCTTCTGTATTGAAGACTAATTTAATCACATGATTGATGTCGTCCATTGTAACAGCATCAATTAGTTCAGTAATCTCTTTTGGAGAATATATTTTATCCAGCAGCAGCTCTGATTTTCCTATAGAATTCATCCTCCCGCTGGTACTTTCCAGACCGAGTATATAGCTTCCTTTTATCTGCTCCTTTGAGTCATAAAGTTCATCTTCACTTATTCCATTTGCTTTTATCTTATTTATCTCTTCAATAATTAGCTCAATGACATAATCTAACTGGTTTGGTTTCATCCCTGCATAAATTGATAATAATCCACAATCTGTATATGATGATGGATAAGAAAAAACCGAATAGGCCAATCCTTGTTCTTCACGAATCTTTTGAAAAAGTCTTGAACTCATGGCTCCACCAAAAATATTATTTAATACCAGCAAAGGGTATGTGTATTTATTGCTCAATTCAAATCCCTTAAACCCTAAGCATAGATGAGCTTGTTCTGTGTTTTTCTCCTTATGCTTATAAATTGGTGTAAAAACAGGTTCAGGGGTAATAACTCTATCTTTCTTAGATGTTTTGTGTTTTGAAAATACTTTCTCTATTTCAGATAGAACATATTCTTTTTCAAAGTTTCCAACTACTGATATAACAATATTTTCTGGAGTATAGTTTCTATCAATATAATCGATTATATCCTGTCTTTTAAATGCTTTTAATGTTTCATCTTTTCCTAATATAGGCATTCCTAAGGAATTTTTGCTCCAAACCGATTGTGTAAATATATCATGAACCAAATCCTCAGGAGAATCTTCATACATTCCTATTTCTTCTAAAACTACACCTTTTTCCTTTTCAATTTCATTCTCAGAAAAGCTTGAGTTAAAAAACATATCCGACAATATGTCCAAAGCTATATCAAAATGTGTATCCAATACCTTGGCATAAAAACAAGTACATTCTTTAGATGTAAAAGCATTGAGCTGTCCACCTATTTTATCTATGGATCCGGCTATTTCCTTGGCTGTTCTGTTTTTAGTGCCTTTGAATAGCATATGTTCAATGAAATGAGACATTCCGTTATTACTTTCATCCTCATTTCTAGAGCCTACCTTTACCCATATTCCTATAGAAACAGAATTTACATACTTTATTTCTTCCGCCACAATTCTTACACCATTATCTAATTTGTGTTTTATGTACATTTTTAACCTCCCACGTTAATTAATAACTCATATAATTAATTCTTTTGAATAAACTCTACTTCCTATGAATTATAATTGATATTAATAAAATATTCAATTATTGCTTTCTAAAACTTCACTTACAGGTACAATCTCGTAGCCATTGTTTATTAAATCATCAATCATGATAGGCAGCGCTTTGACAGTAGATTCTGTAGGGTGCATCAATATTATAGCGCCATTATGGATTTTTTTATTAACTCTTTCCAATATTTTAGTATAGTCTTTCGTATTCCAGTCAATTGTATCAATACTCCACATAATTACCTTATATCCCAAATCTTCTGCTATCTGGGTTACTTTTTTATTAATATCTCCATAGGGTGGTGCAAATAGCACAGTTTTAATGCCTAGTATACTATTTATGACTTCCTCAGTTTTTATTATTTCCTCTTTATTTTTTTCTTCATTTATCTGTGTGTGCTTAAGGTGATTATAGCCATGATTACCTATTTCATGTTTATCTGAATATATCCTCATAAGCAGTTCCTTATTTTTATCAGCCCAATCCCCACCAATAAAGAAAGATATCCTTATATTGTTTTTTTTAAATTCACTCAACATATCTGGCAAATACTCATTTCCCCATACAACATTACATGCAAATGCCACTTTTTTTTGCCCTTCACAACCCTTATATATAGGATCAATAATTTTAAAAGTGTTTGTACTCATTCGACTTATTAAAGCATATATAATGCTAAGAATAAAAAGTATCAATATAGCTATTAATATGATTTTCTTTTTTATTATTATTATCCTCATAGAAACCCTCCCTCAATAATTTCCAAGAATATCTTTAATTATTATTATTCTTGAAGGAATTATATAATACAAAAAATTGAAGAAACATAAACAATTGTTTATGTTTCTTCAACTACTTATTATCTGAAGTTGTTTTTTTCTCCTCATCGTCAGTTATTGCGTCCTTTCGAGAAAGGTTTATTCTTCCCTGCTTATCTATGTCAGTAACTTTTACAAGGATTTCGTCACCTACGGCAACAACATCTTCTACCTTCTCCACTCTCTTCTTATCTAATTTGGATATATGAACCAAACCTTCTTTACCTGGCAATATCTCAACAAAGGCGCCAAAAGTGGTTATTCTCACTACTTTACCTAGATATATTTCCCCTTCAGCAACATCCTTTGTTAATCCCTCTATTATCTTTAATGCTTTTTGTGCATTTCGTATGTCGGGAGATGAGATATAAACTTTACCATCATCTTCAATATCAATTTTAACATCTGTCTCTGCGATTATTTTGTTGATGGTTTTTCCGCCAGGTCCGATTATATCTCTAATCTTATCAGGATCTATCCTTGTTATGATTATTTTTGGTGCATAGGGTGAAAGTTCTTTTCTTGGAGTGTTAATTACACTATTCATTTTATCCAGTATAAATAGCCTTCCAACCCTTGCCTGTTCCAATGCTCTTTCTAATATTTCTCTATCTATACCGGCAATTTTTATATCCATCTGAATGGCTGTTATACCGTCTTTTGTGCCTGCTACTTTAAAATCCATATCTCCAAGGAAATCTTCAAGACCCTGTATATCAGTTAAAATAACAACTTCGTCTTCTTCTTTTATCAAGCCCATAGCTACTCCTGCAACAGGTTTCTTAATGGGTACACCTGCATCCAAAAGTGCTAATGTGCTTCCACAAACACTAGCTTGAGAAGTTGAACCGTTTGAACTCAATACTTCAGATACCAATCTTATGGTATAAGGAAATTCATCTATAGAAGGAATCATAGGCTCTAACGCTCTTTCAGCTAATGCTCCATGACCTATTTCCCTTCTTCCAGGTCCTCTCAAAAATCTGGTTTCACCAACACTGTAGGGTGGGAAATTGTAGTGATGCATATATCTCTTAGATTCCTCTTCGCCTAAACCATCTAAAACCTGTACATCACCCAAAGCTCCGAGTGTAGCAACAGTCAATACCTGTGTTTGACCTCTAGTAAATAGGCCAGAACCATGAACTCTTGGTAGTATACCTACCTCTACAGATATAGGCCTTATCTCATCTAATTTTCTATCATCAGGTCTTATCTTATGATTAACTATAAGGTCTCTGACTTGCTCTTTTGTTATGTTGTACAGCACAGCTTCAACATCTTTTATATTCTCTTCATATTTCTCAGCAAAGTATAAAAGAGTCTCTTCGTTTACTTTGTCAATATTGTTCTGTCTCTCCTGTTTGTCAACTGTTCTTATAGCTTCTAGCATTTTTTGCTCAGCAAATTCTCTTACCTCTTTTTCAAGTTCTTCGTCGATAGTTGCTAAAATTACTTCTTTCTTTTCTTTTCCAACCTTTGATGTAATTTCTTCAATAAATTCTACTATTTTTTTAATATTATCGTGAGCAAACATAATAGCTTCCAACATAGTTTCTTCTGTAACTTCTTTGCAGCCAGCCTCAACCATCATGACAGCATCTTTTGTTCCAGATACTACAAGATGAAGATCACTCTTCTCTCTTTCTTCTGCAGTAGGATTTAATACAAATTCTCCATCAACCAATCCAACCAAAACTGAGCCTGTAGGTCCCATGAAAGGTATGCTGGATATGGATAATGCTGCCGAAGAACCTATCATGGCTACTATCTCAGGTAAGTTATCCTGATCTACAGATAATACAGTTGCAATAACTTGAACATCGTTTCTGTAACCCTTAGGGAAGAGAGGTCTAATAGGTCTATCTATCAACCTAGCATTTAGTACTGCTTTCTCAGTTGGTTTACCCTCTCTTTTTATAAAACCTCCCGGTATTTTACCAACTGCATATAGCCTTTCTTCGTAGTCAACACTCAATGGAAAAAAATCAATTCCTTCTTTTGGCTTATCAGAAGCACAAGCAGTAACAAGCACCACTGTATCTCCATATCTTACAACAACTGCCCCATCAGCAAGTTGAGCTACTTTTCCTACTTCTACAGATAATGTTCTTCCTGCCAACTCCATACTAAATTTCTCCAATATATTACCTCCTTTCATGAAATTAATATTTCTATACAATATGTA
>NZ_JAWLCK010000041.1:0-22443 GCF_041687175.1 Lutispora sp. | reverse complement strand
CAGTATTACTATATCCTTATATTTTATATCTCTGTAGCAGTCCAAATCTCTGTCATATACTCTGAAAGCCTGAGAATTCTCCCCTCCCATGCCCATAAGGCATAAAATTCTTTGACCTATGAGCCTGGCTTCTGCCTGTATGGAATCTAAATCCTCAACATCCTCAGCTTGAATGTTTTCTTCTTCATCCAGTTCTACCTTAACAGTTTCATCTTTTTTCAAATCTACTATGTGAAGCTCTATTTCATGGCAATCTGAAGTTTTCTCCATGTCATCCGGGTACAGGGCTCCGGGATTGAGAAATTCCCCCTGGTCATAATCTATTTCTCCGATATATGGAGACATTAGCTGTCGGAAAAGAAAATTGACTCCATCCAGAACTTCCTTTCTGCTTCTAAAGTTCTTAAAAAGCTTTATCTTCCTTTCCTTGGAATCCTCTTTTTCCGAATATCTCTTGTACTTATCCAAAAAAAGCTCCGGCTTAGCTTGTCTAAATCTATATATGCTTTGCTTCACATCCCCTACCATGAACACATTTGGTTCATCTTCATCTCTTTTGGATATAACGGAAAGAATGGCTTCCTGAACTAGATTGCTGTCCTGATATTCATCTACAAGTATCTCCTTAAATCTGTCTCTGATGCTCAGGGCTGCCGGCGACGGCTGGACTCTCCCCTCTTCATCCCTCTGAGTTAATATATTAAGACAAAAATGTTCCAAGTCATTGAAATCGATAATAGCTTTTTCTTTCTTCTTGTCAAGGTACATCTTGCTAAAGGCAGAGACCAAGGCGGAAAGGGTTGATATAACAGGATAGAGAGCTTCCAAGTCCCCCTTTATATCCTCAGAGCTGCAATTAAAAAATCCATCGCCCAAAGAGTTAATCCTATCCTTGGCTTCCTTCCTCAACTCCTTTAAAGTCTCATAGGCGGCTTTGTCTGCAGTCTTATGAGGCCCCTGCTGTCTGGAAAACTCCAGAGTGCTGTAGGTTTTGTACAGCTTATCCCATGATTCCTCAGCAGCTTCCCTCAGCAGCTTTATCATATTAATGTCATCTGACAGCTGGGCAGCACATTTCTCATAGCCTTGGTTCTCCCAGGCTATCTTTTCTGCCTTCAGCAGCTGATTCAGGGCACCATCTATCTCTACTCTGGCATGCTCCATGATTATTGTAGCCCAAGGTGTCTTGTGAAAATCCCACTGCCCTGTGGTGTCATAGGCATTGCACATTTTATCCAACCATTCCTGAGGCCAGGGGCTGCTCTGGACAAACTCAAAAATATTCAGTATCATATCCTGAAGCTTCTTATCATCCTTATTGCCACCGTAACGGTCCAAAAGGTATATAAAATCCTCATCTTCCTCTTCATATTTTTGCTCAAACAGTTCTTCCATGGTTTCCATCTTAAGAAGGACACTTTCTGTCTCATCGGCTATTCGGAAATTAGGATCCAAATCAAGCATGTGGAAGTTATTCTTAACTACATCCATACAGAAAGAATGGATAGTAGTAATGCTGGCCTTATTCAAAAGGAGCATCTGCCTTTGAAGCTTCTGGGACTCAGGCTTTTTCTCCAATTCCTTTCCCAAGGCTTCTCCTATCCTCTCTCTCATCTCCGAAGCTGCTGCATTGGTAAAAGTCACTATTAGCATGTTGTCTATATCTATTGGGTTTGACTCATCTATTATTTTTCTTATTATTCTCTCAACCAACACGGCAGTCTTACCTGCTCCTGCAGCCGCTGCCACCAGCAAATCACAGCCTGATGTTTCTATAGCAGACAACTGTTCCTTAGTCCAATTAGCCAACATCCTCACCTCCCTTGTCAGATTGCTCCCTTCCTAAGAGCCTCCATACATCCTCGTCCTTCATGTCTCCTATAACCCTAAACTTATTGGTTTCCCCTTCGAATCTGCAGATAGCAGAATAGGGGCAGTATTTGCAGGAAATAAATTTCTTCCTCTTATAGGGTGATATGGATATATTGCCGGAGAACATCTCCGCCGACAGTTTAATCAAAGTCTGTTTCACATGACTCTTCAGTTTTTCAAATTGCTCCATGGTAGCTGCCGAGGACCTGCTTCCTAAGCTTCCATCCTTTTTAATGCTAGCTGGTATTATTAAAGAGTCCCCTTCTATGGTCCTGTCCATCTGGATTATTACATCTTTATCCGCCAGTATCAATCCCTTCATCTTCATTTCCTTCATCAGCTTCTTTTCCACATCTTCATCGGAATTATTTCCATCCATTCTTAAAATAGGGTCATCTAATTTAAAGTAAAGTATGCCCGCAGGCATAAAGGGCTCTTTCTGACCCTTAAGCCCCTTTTCCCATATGGTGCTTAGATACGTTATGAGCTGGAGCTCTATTCCGTTATATACATCAGAAAGCTTAAAATCCTTGGAACCGGACTTATAGTCTATTACCCTCACATAGCTGCCTTTATCCGTTTCCAATATGTCTATCCTGTCGATTCTCCCAGTAAGAATAACCTGCTGCCCTCCAGGAAGATCCAAAGTGATGGCAGGAAGACCGTCATCCTGTCCAAAGGCCATTTCATAGGCTATAGGCTGGAAGCCGCTTCTTTTCACATGTTCCGCAATTAACCAAATGGACCGGGCTACCACTCTCTTGAGCCTATCCTTCAGATAGCCATACCTCTTTGACCTTTTGAAAGGCAATTCCTGAGAAGACTCTATTATTTCATCCACAATTTTTGATATCTGAGCCTGACACCAAGCCTCATCCACATCTTGCCACTTCATTCCCTCAGCTTCCAATTCCTCTGAAAATCTGCTTATGACTAGATGTAGGAAACTACCTATATCAGGTGCTTCCAATTTCATTACCTTTCTCTCCTTAGCCTTCAATCCATATTGGACATAAAAGGAGAAAGGACAGGAAGCAAATCTCTCCAGACGAGATACGCTGGAATAATGAACATTTCCATAAAGCTTGTTTACTTTTTCCCTTCCGAGAGGTTTCTCTTCATTGCTATAGTATAGGCCTTGAGCTACATTCTTTAGCTTATCCTTCCATTGATCATTGTTCAAAAACCACAGATAAACTTCCTTCCATATTTCTGCATTCATGTCATCATTCATGAGGCTCCTCAGGAAGCCTACAAGATAGTTAAAGGATGGGAGAGGCGGCCCTATAAGTTCTGCGGCTTCTCCTTCTCCTAGAACTGTGCTTCCAACCACCATTTTGGGGAAAAGCTTCTTCAACTTATTTATTACATAGGAAGGCCTCAAAGCTTTGCCTTCATGATCTGCCACTGGATAGCTGAGCCTTACATATTTTCCGGCTTTGGTCAGGGTGGTGTAAAGAAGATATTGCTCCTGAAAGGCCTTTGTCTTTGTGTCTAAAGCCAGTTCCAATCCCAGGGATTTTAATAGCTCCCTATCCCTGTCAGAAAGCATCCCCTCATCTTTAGCCGCTGCCGGAAATACTCCGTCATTTACCCCCAGGATAAAAAGGGAATGAATTTCATGACTTCTCCACCTATCCACGCTTCCCACCAGCAGTTGATCCGATGAATGAGGTATTATTCCCATATCATATTGGGCAAAACCTATATTCAAAAGGCTGAAAAAATGTTCCAAGTCCATCTTTTCATCGCCGCTTATCTCAACAACCTGATCCAACACCTGAATTATTACATCCCATATCTGCTTGTACTCTTCTGCGATTTCAAGTTCTCCTCTCTGGGTGTATATCAATATCAGCTCTTCTATTCGTTCGGGTATGCCTATTTCACATAGGAATTCATAGAGGCATAGACACATTTCCCTGGCTGACTTAGCTTCCTTGAATCCTCCTTTTAGCTTTATAAGAGGATTTATTATATTCTGTCTCACAGTATTAACCCTATCTATTACTTCTCTTTCTTCCACTGTAGGTTCTTCTTCACCGAAGGAATGGTTAAGTCTGTATTCCCATTGCTGCTGACTATACCACTGGCTTCCCCTGATTCCATTAGCCAGCACATAATTCTCCAATAAATCCACATCTGCTCTGTCTACACCTGCAAGTCCTGTCTTCAAATATCTGAATACACTCTCATATGTAAAATTCTTCTGTATAATTCCAATAGCAGACAACACCAGCATAGCCAAGGGATGATCTGCCACTGCCCTCTTCTTGTCTATGAAAAAGGGTATATCATACTGGGTAAATATGATTCTCACCAATTTTTCATAGCTGTCCAAATCCTTGGTAACCACCGCCATGTCCTTGTATCTCAGTCCCCTGTCTCTGCAAAGATGTATTATTTCACGCGCCACTGCTTCCACTTCACTGTATGGATTTGCAGCACACATTATACCAAGACTCCTGGTTTCATCCTTATAGATTGTATAAGGATAAGAAAAGAAATATTTCTCCAGATGGGCTATTGCCCAATTTCGGGAAAATCTTACTGGAACTTCTCCTTCCATCCTTAAAGGCTTATCTATCCCAGCTCCCAGTTCCTGAGCCAGTTCCATCAAGCGGCTGCATGTATATTTAGTAGGAGAGAACACATCCACATCCTGTATCTTTTCCCTATCTATGAGGCAATCTGTGCATAGGCATATATTGACACGGCTGCACAGCTTCAAAAGCTTTTTTATTACCTCATATTCCTGAGGTGTGAAGCCTGAAAATTCGTCAATCCATATTTCTGCATTTATCAGCTTTTTACTTCTGTCTATTCGTTTAGCCAGTATGGTAAGATCGTCATCAATATCTATGTATCTGCTATGAACCATTTCTTCATATTTCTTATATATGAGGCTCAAATCCTCCAGCTTATCTTTAAGAAATCTATCCTCTACCTGTTCCTTTGTATCATCAAGCAAGTCCGGACTTACATTGTATCTTTTGAACTCACTTAGCATACCTGAAAGCCTGTCTACAAAACCTCTCTGACCTGCTGCTCTGCCAAAGGCTCTAAAGCTGCTTTTTTCTTTCTCCAGTATACTGTATATGATCATAGCCTTGCCTGCTGAATTAACATGCTGTCTGGCGGCTCCTCCTACCTCGTCAAGAACCCTGCGGGCAAGACCTTTGAAGCTCATCACTTCTGCTTCTCCGATACCTGATGCCCCTAATGCCTTCACCAGGTTTCTTTCTGCCTCAAGAGTAAACTGCTCAGGCACCATGAGTATCAATGTCTTATCAGGATATTGAGCTTTAGCTCTCCTTATATCTTCTATACAAAACCGGCTTTTGCCGGAACCGGCTCTGCCATAAATTATCCTCAGGCTCATACAATCACCAACCTAGTCTTTTTATAAATTATATCATATAGACTGTCCGAATGTTGACATCTATTTACTTGACATTTTAGGACCTCGTGCTATACTAATATTAACGTTAACTGAAGTTAACATCTGGATTTTGCATTATTTTAAAGTATTATAATTATGCCACGAAGGCATATGCTTTCTCAAAGGAAGCATTTGTTTTGTGGTATTTTTTATTTTTGGAGGGAATATAATGAAGAAATCATCAACATTAAAGCTAGTTCTTTCTGGACTTTTTACCGCCATAGGAGTTGGGCTCCCTATAGCCTTCCATGCTTTTTCTTTATCAGGCACCATGTTTCTACCTATGCATATCCCCGTCTTGTTATGCGGACTTGTATGCGGTTGGAGATATGGAATGATTACAGGAATTATAGTTCCTATAATATCCAGTTTCCTGACAGGTATGCCACCTCTTTATCCTGTCGGCATCGCCATGGCTCTTGAGTTGGCTGCTTACGGTGCTATCATTGGAATATTGTCAGAAAGAATGAATGTAATAGCTGCCCTTGTAGGAGCCATGCTTGGAGGCAGAGTTGTATTGGGTATTTCAAATGTAATACTCATGGGTCTTGCAGGGAAATCTTATGCCTTTTCTGCATTTATAGCCGGCGCCTTTGTAACAGCTCTCCCCGGGATCATCCTGCAACTTATACTTATTCCTGCAATATACTTAATTCTTGAGAAAAGCAATCTGCTAAAGAAAGTGGCATAACCATGATCCAACATCAATTCTGTACTGATATTCTTAATAGAATTGACAATTTACTGGCTGAAGGCAAGGAAATAACGATAGCAATAGACGGCAATAGTGGGAGCGGTAAAAGCACTTTGGCTCATGATTTGAGTAAAATTTATGATTGCAATGTTTTTCATATGGATGATTTTTTTCTACGTCCTGAGCAGAAAACGGTGAAAAGAATTCAGGAAGTTGGGGGAAATGTAGATTATGAGCGATTCAAGCATGAGGTGCTTGATAAACTAAAGAAAAACCAAGAATTCAAATACCAGATATATGACTGTTCCCAAGGGAGACTGACAGACTACATCAAAGTCTCCCCTAAAGGGCTTAACATAGTGGAGGGTGTATATTCCATGCACCCCACTCTAAGGCATTATTATGATCTTAAGATTTTCCTATGTATTGATGCAGAAACCCAGAGTCAACGAATCCTTGAGAGAAGCGGCAAATATATGCTGCAGCGATTTCTTAACGAATGGATACCCTTGGAAAATGAGTACTTCTCAAAGATGAGGATCTCTGAAATATGCGATCTAGTAATTACATGTTCTTAATAAGCTCATCGGTTATTTCCACCACCTGCTTTATATATTCTGACATAGGCAGGTTCTGGGCTCCTACCACATGGCTGTTGCATTTGTTTACAGGGATCAATATCTTTTCAGCTTTGCTCTGTCCAATGGCCATGGCAATGGCGGGGGTAACCTCGCCTATCATGGAGTCAGCTATAACAATACCTATGGGGCCAATGATTATATCCGCATCTTTGCTTGCAACCACCACTGGATTTTCACCTGTAGCTCCATAGTCAGCTCCGGCTTTCATCATGGCTGCAGTAGCTATGCTGTTTGTACCGATGGCTATCAGTTGGAGAGAAGGGTGTTTTTCTTTCAATTGTTCCACTACCATTTTTCCCATTCTTCCTCCCTGGCCGTCAATTATTACTATCTTCATTAGTCATGCTCCTTTCTTACGTTTTTTCCTTTCATGTTATTCTGAGCATCAATATTATCTCCATAGAAGATTTATTTACCTAAATTTTAACACAGCTTTAGTCCAAATCATAGTTGTAACACAAAAAGACAAAACCGGCAATCGCCGGTTCTATCTGGTTATTTCTCTTGTCTCAAGGCCTTCACTAATGCTACACATGCGAATATCATGACTATGGCAAAGGGGAAGGCTGCCGCAATGGATGCAGTCTGAAGTGCCTCCAAACCTCCTCCTAGTAACAATGCAAATGCAAGCAAAGCCTGTACCACACCCCAGAGTATTTTCTTTGAGTTTGTCGGATTTAAATCTCCCTGCTGTGACATCATTCCCAATACAAAGGTTGCTGAGTTTGCTGATGTTATGAAGAAAGTACCCAACAGGAATACTGCAATAACCGATATTATAAATCCCAAGGGATATTTGTTCGTGACTATGAAGAATGCTGTTTCCGTAACCTTTATAGCTTCTGCTGCCACATCTGATCCAAGATTTATGCCTAGTGTTCCGAATACTGCAAACCAAATAAAAGAGGCAAGAGTTGGAGCTAGTATAACGCCTAGAACAAACTCCTTTATAGTTCTTCCTTTTGATATTCTTGCGATGAATGTGCCTACAAATGGCGCCCATGCTATCCACCAAGCCCAATAGAATATGGTCCATTTACCAATCCATTTGTTGTCACCAAAGGCTTCAATATGAAAGCTATCATAAATAAATTTATCAAAATAGTTACCAATCCCGTTTGTCAGAGAATTCAACATGGCAACCTTAGGTCCAACGATTATGGATAATGCCAATATTGCAAATGCCAAAACCAGATTTAAATCAGACAACATTTTTATACCTTTATCTATTCCACTGACAGCAGTCCATATATATATAACTGTTATAACAGCGATTATTGTAAGTTGTACAATTGTTGTGGCAGGCAATCCAAACATGAAGTTAAGTCCGCTGTTTATCTGAAGTGTTCCAATACCAAGGGATGTAGCAACACCTGCTACTGTGGCAAATATTGCAAGTATATCAATAGTTTTACCTATAGGTCCTCTAACACCCTTTTCACCAATAAGTGGCAGGAAGATGCTGCTTATGAGACCAGGTGCATTTTTTCTAAATTGGAAATATGCAAGTGCCATACCTATAACCGCATAGTTTGCCCACGGATGGATACCCCAGTGGAAAAATGACTGCTTCATGGCAAAGTTGGCTGCTTCTACTGTAGCACCTTCTAAGCCCAAGGGGCTAAGATAATGATTCAATGGTTCAGCTACTCCCCAAAACACAAGTCCTATACCCATTCCAGATCCGAAGAGCATTCCAAACCAGGAAACTGTACTGAATTCAGGCTTTGAATCATCCGATCCCAGCTTTATATTTCCATACTTTGAAAAGCCTATTATAATGCAAAATACTACGAATAGGAACATGGATATGAGATAGAACCAACTGAAATTATCCACTAAATAGTTAAATAAAGCATTTGCAGCATTTCCAAAGTTGGCTGGAGCTATAAGTCCCCAGCCAACAATGGCAAATACCACTATCAAGGAAATAATATATACCGTATTGTCTTTTTTAACTTCCTTCATATGGTAATCCTCTCAATTCATTATATTTTAACTTTGAACACAGTTTGTTCTTTTATATCTGTTGTGAGAGCATCTAAGGCAACACCTACTCTGTGATAACGAAGCTTGAATTGAACTTCCTTCGGTGAGCTTGGATCACCAAGAGGATATGGTATTGATATTGTAGGTACCATTCTATTTGAACCCACAGTCTTTGCAACAGGTATTAGATTAGCCATTTGCACTATGGTTATACCTGCCTTTTCAATTTCTTTTGTCATCGTTGCACCGCAACGTGTACAAGTACCTCAGGTGGAGGTGAGTATAACTGCCTTGACACCATCAGCTACAAGCTCTGCAGCTATCTCTCTTCCCATTCTTGCTGCCTCTGCCTGTGTGGTACCGGTACCAACTGTAGCGTAGAAGTACTTGTATACTCCTCCTATCTTTCCTTCCTTTTCATAAGCTCTAAGAGCATCCAAAGGAACTATAACATCTGGGTCAGCATTGGCTGCAGCAGGATCAAAGCCGGCATGAATTGTCATGTATTCACCTTCTACCAAATCGTCAAGCTCTGAAATATCGTATTTGCCCCATTTAGTAGCTGATGCAGATTGAATCCTGTCTGGATTTCCAACGGGCACAATACCTCCGGAGGTTACCATGGCAACCTTTATCTTGCTTAATTCATCCGGTGAAATAGCCGGCGCTATAGGAACCAAATCTGATGGAGGTATCGGAAGCTCACTTTGGAACTTTTCTCCCCTTATCTTTTTAAGAAGCATATTGATTACCCTGTCTGCTGCATTTACAGGAGGGTTAAGATATACCTGCTTCCTTATGCCTCTTCCGAAATAGCCTTCCTCTTCAGCTGAAAGAAGCTCCTCTCCATTCATAAGCTTTATAGCAAATTTAGCCATTGCGGCTACATCTTTTCTCATGGAGGCTGCACTTGCTCCGCCTTTAAAAATGTACATATCTTTTTTGAACATTTCAACACCGGGGTTTTCTTCATTCATTGAAGTTATTACCGGTACATTGAATTTCTCTTTTACAGCTTTGCATATGTTTCCGCAGGCACTTCCGTATCTTCCGGCTCTGAATGCAGGTCCTGCAAAGAATATATCAAATTCTTTTCCTTCAAGAAAACCCAATATTGTTTTTATAGCCTCTTCCTGTCTTGAGCCCATGAAGTTATCACCACATATGATTGTATGTGTAACTTGATACTCATCACCAAGCTGTTTTTGAAGCTCCATAGCCGGTCCTACCAAACCTTCTCTTATCTCAGGAGCATGATCGGCCATTTCTTCTCCGCCTATTTGCCCAAAAAATTGATTTATATATAAAATAGCTTTTTTCATTTATTGCACCTCCCTAAAACTCTTTCATGGTCTTCGTTGACCAGCCTACAACCATATCGCCGCAGAACATGGCATTGTTTTCCATTATAATTGAGCCGTCTTCCCTGACAGATGGGCCTAGTATTGCATCATTACTCCATCCGCCGGACAGACCGTCTCTAGCTAGGGATTCAAGCTCTCCTATTACTGTTTCCATAGGAGGAAGTTCAATCAGTTCAGAAACATTTCCACAGGATACTATGGCATTTGCTTTTTCATCCAAAGCAACCAAGGGCTGTGAAGCGCCATCTCTTCCTGTACATTCATTAGTGAGACCTATAGTCTTGACTCCTGCATCTTCTAAAGCAACTATACATGCTATAAAATCAGCATCAGGATTTCCATAACCCTCTTCAGCTACAATAGCCGAGTCAGCGCCTAAAGATTTTGCCATCTGTGCCACAAAAAGAGCGGCTCTTTGCTTCTGTTCAAGGGCAACATTCAGGTTTGACATTATAACTCCCAGGAAGTTAATGGTCTTCCCATGCTCTTGATATAGTCTTTTTATCATAGGGAAGTTTTGAAAATCGTAAGTTGACCATTTTGAAGAGCAAGGCATAAATGAACCTGATATCATAGCCCCATCTAACACTTCATTGGGATGCATGAAGGTTGGAAGCATCCTATTGCAATCCCAGCCATAAGCCAGATCGTTATATCCTAATTCCTCCATCTGTGATTGAGGCTGAAGTACAAGAACTACGCTTGGAAGTGCATTTACTTCTGCTGATCTCTTTGTTACAGGTTCCAGTTCATAAACTTCTGTTTCTTCCGGTTCAAGATTCTCGACACATTTGCCTACGTATTCAGCAAGTCTCATACCTGCCCATCTTAAGGCATGATTTTTCTTCTGTTGTTCTCTTTTTTCGAAGTCCTCATCGGTATCTGCAACTAGAACCAGATTTTTCAGCTGTGAAAAATAAGTATATTTTGCTCCTTCGCCGCCCATATCGATAAGTCCATCCTGGAAACCACCCCAGTGCCTTCCAACTACGAGTATGCTTGAATCCTTAAGAGCATGAATCTTGCCATCTCCGGCCTGCATAAGCTCTCCAGTCACTCCTGGGAACACCGGACCTCCACCTACACGGCATCTCGCTTCAATAGCTTCCTTGACAGGAACCAGACGAACCATATCTCCGGGTTTAACAATATGAAGATCCGCTTCTGTAATATGTTCATCTTCAAAAACAACGCCCAGGGCTTCTTCTTTATTGATAGTCAAAAGACCATCCTTGAATTCTGTTTTAGCACCAAACACGATGTCCTTTACATAGAAATTTCCAATTTCCAGTCTCATTTTTGCACTCCTCTCAATGCCATTTTTTAATAGCATAAGTATGTTATTTTTGTAACATTTTAATTGTAACACAAAACAGTTTGTAATGTAAACATGTTTATTTATTAAACGTATTTATAATAGCTTCACTTGTTTCTTCTATAAATCAATAAAAAAGACTCTATTACAATTAGTTATATCAATTTTTATTAATGTAATTTATGTCTTCCTCTGAACTATAGAGATTATTATATTTCTCAATATGTAATTCCCATGCTATAATTATTATTGAATTCTAGTTAATGAATGAGGTATTAATAATGAGCGTTGATAAAAAAACTTTACAGAAAAGAAGAATGATGGGATATTTTATTGATGCCGCCAAGCAGATAATAGATGAAAGAGGCATAGAAGCTCTATCTGCCCGTGAAGTGGCAGACATAGCAGGCTATAATAGTGCTACACTATATAATTATTTTGATGATTTGGAGCACCTGACTTTCTACGCATCATTAAGTTATCTCAAAGACTATATTTACGACCTTAAATGCCATATGAAGAGCGCCAAAAATCCCATAGAAAGGTATCTTAAGGTATGGGAGTGCTTTTGTCGTCACTCTTACAGCATGCCAAAAATTTATTATGAGATATTCTTTGGAAGACACAGTACCAAACTGAACAATTCTATAAAGGACTATTATTCAATATTTCCTGAAGAATTAGAGGACATGGAGGAAGACATAAAACCAATGCTTCTTGGTCAGGATATATATGAAAGAAACCTTACATTGCTCAGACCATGCATAAATGCAGGTTATATAAAAGTAGAAGATATAGATAAATTAAACGAAATGGTAATACTCATATATCAAGGTCTGCTTACAAGACTTGTCAAAGGCCAGACCAACTATTCAGCAGAAGAAGCCAAAGAAAAAACCCTCTTTTATTTAAAGCAAGTTTTTATATCCTTTGGAGTTTGTGTTTGATTCAACAGGTAGGGTTCTCAATGGATCATAGTATATTATCGTATAAAATATCAAAAACTACTTTCAAATCTAAATCTTCATATTGAGGAGGTATTTTATGCGTGAAGGATTGATCCCTGCATTACTTGGTACTGCAGTTACAGCCACAGGTACCGCAATGAGGGTCCGAGACATGCGTAGGCATGGTATGACCAAAAGGGATACAAGAGTAGCAATAGGAGCAGGCCTCATCGGTTTAGGTCTCGCCCATATCGCTCTCGGCAGCATAGACCTTTTTCAAAACGGAAGATCTTAGATTGGAAATGCGGGGCTAGTATGCCCCGCATGAATTATTTTATAAAGCTTTATTCTATACTTTTTCCAGCTTCATTCCTGTATTGTGTCCATTAAGATCCTGTTTCTCGAAGCTATCATCCTCGACCCGTTCTATTGCATCTGCCAATGTTTCTGTCTTTATATAATCTTCATAGATGTTGACTGCGTTTGCTATTTCATCATCGCCATCGTAGAATATTTTTATTCTATCCAACATTTCATAGCCATTGTTCTTTCTCATCTGCTGAACCTTGGATATAAACTCTCTCGCATAGCCTTCATCCAAAAGTTCCTGGGTAAGGGTTGTTTCCAGTATTACAAACAGATTATTCTCCATGCCTACTGTGAAACCTTCCTTGGCTGTTATGGTGATGAGAACATGATCCTTAACCACATCAAGGGTTTCTCCATCAACAGTAAGCTTGAGAGTTTCGCCTGCTTCCAGCTTCTTCACTGCTTCTGCTCCATCAACTTCTGCCAAAGCTTTACCCAATAGTTTTATCTTTGGACCAAATATGGGGCCTGCAACCTTGAAGTTTGGCTTCAGGCTGAATTCCATATATTCATCAAGATGCTTTGCAAATACTACTTCTTTTACATTTAGCTCTTCCTGGAATAAAGGTACAAGATCCTTTATCAATTCTTCATATTTGCCATCTATCAATACTTCTGCAATTGGTTGTCTTACCTTGATTCTTACCTTTTCTCTTGCAGCTCTGCCCAGGCTTACCAAATCTCTTACAAGATCCATTCTTTCCTCTATATGAGGTTCCAATAGTTCCTTATTCGCTACTGGATAGTCAGCCATATGGACTGATAATTCGCCTGTCAGGTCTTTATACATTTCTTCTGCCATAAAAGGTGAGAAAGGTGCTATAATCTTGGTCAATCCAACAAGTATTTCATAGGTTGTATTGTAAACTGCCTTTTTATCATCAGTTAATTCTGTTGCCCAGAATCTCCTTCTTGATCTTCTTATATACCAGTTGGAAAGATCTTCGTTGACAAAGTCCTGTATCTTCCTTACTGTCTTTGTCAAATCATATATAGACATTTCATATTCGATTTGAGCCAGCAAGTTATTGTACTTGGAAAGTATCCATTTGTCCAATTCAGGTCTGTCTTTATACTCTATGAAGAATTCCCTCGGGTCTATATTATCTGTGTTTGCATATAGTGTAAAGAAGGAGTATACATTTCTCAATGTGCCGAAGAATTTGCTGAGGACTTCCTTAAGACCATCTTCGTCAAATCTGGTAGGTGTCCAGGCAGGTGATACATAAAGGAGATACCATCTCAATGCATCGGCACCATATTTGTCAAACATTTCAAAGGGGTCAACTGTATTGCCTCTGGATTTTGACATCTTATGGCCGTCCTTATCCAGTATCAAATCATTTACCAATACCCTCTTGTAAGGGGAAGTTCCCATTACAAAGGTGGATATGGCCATAAGTGAGTAGAACCAACCTCTGGTTTGGTCTATACCCTCGCATATGAAATCTGCAGGGAAAAGCTCATGGAAGTTTTCCTTGTTTTCAAAGGGATAGTGATGCTGTGCAAAAGGCATTGAACCACTATCGAACCAACAATCAATTACCTCAGGAACCCTTGTCATTGTGCCGCCGCATTTATCACATTTCAGATGAACTTGGTCTACATAAGGCCTGTGCAATTCAATACTTTCGTCTATTTCTTCTATGGCCCTTTCAATTAACTCTTTCCTGGAACCAACGGAAGTGATATGGCCACATTCACATTTCCAGATATTCAAAGGTGTTCCCCAGTATCTGTTTCGTGATAAAGCCCAGTCATTTACATTTTCCAGCCAGTTGCCAAATCTTTTTTCTCCTACAAAGTCCGGATACCATTCAACCTTACTATTGTTTTCTACCAACTGGTCTCTAAGTTTTGTCATTTCAATATACCATCCGGGCTTAGCATAATATAATAGAGGTGTCTGGCATCTCCAGCAGTGGGGATAATTGTGGGCCATCTTTTCTTTCTTGAAAAGCTTACCTTCCTGAGCCAACCATTTTATTATATCCAAATCCGCATCCATTACGAACTGGCCTTCCCAGGGTGTAGTGGTGAATTTACCTGTTTCATCAACAGGTTGGAATACGGGAAGATCATATCTTCTGCCTGTATTATAGTCATCTTCACCAAAGGCAGGGGCAGTATGAACTATACCTGTACCGTCTTCTGTAGTTACATAATCTGCAACGGTTACATAAAATGCTTTCTTGTCAGCTTCTATAAAGGGCATCAGCTGCTCATATTCCATGTATTCTAGATCCTTGCCTGAAAGCTCTTCCAATACTTCAAAATCTTCTCCCAGAACCTTCTTGGAAAGATGTTTTTCTACATAATATATTGTATCGTCCTGTTTAACCTTAAGATAGGTTTCTTCAGGATTTACGGTCAATGCCACGTTAGATGGAAGAGTCCATGGTGTGGTAGTCCATACCAGGAAGTATTCATCCGCATCTTTTCTCTTAAACTTTACTATTACAGTATTGGTTTTTACTTCCTTATAACCTTGAGCTACTTCGTGGGAAGCCAAGCCTGTACCACAGCGACTGCAGTAGGGCAATATCTTGTGGCCTTCATACATGAGGCCTTCTTTGAAAAATTTGTCCAGTATCCACCATTCGCTCTCTATATAGTCGTTGTCCAGTGTTATATAAGGGTTATCCATATCTATGGAGTATCCCATTCTCTCAGTCATTTCTCTCCACTGTTTTTCATATGTGAATACAGACTCACGGCATTTCTCATTGAACTCTGCTATTCCGTAATTCTCAATCTCTTGCTTGCTGGAAAGCTTCAGTTCCTTCTCAACTTCTATTTCAACAGGCAGTCCGTGAGTATCCCAGCCTGCTTTTCTTTTGACCTCATGGCCCTTCATGCTTTGATATCGGCATACAGAGTCCTTCAAAGTTCTAGCAATTACATGATGTATGCCAGGCCTGCCATTAGCTGTTGGAGGTCCTTCGTAGAATATAAAGGGTTTTGCTCCTTTTCTATTTGCAACCACTTTGTCGAGAATGTCTACTTCTTTCCAAAACTCGGATATTTGTTTTTCTCTCTCTGCTACCGGTTTCTCTGAAAGAGGTTTAAATTTCATTAGACTCATCTCCTTGCATATTTGTATAAATGAAAAACCCTATGGCAAAAACCATAGGGACGTTTGGACACGCGGTACCACCCTCATTACAGCCCAAAACAGGCTGTCACTCGGTAAATTTAACGCATTACTGCGGAATACCCTACTGAGCTTCGAGCATCCGGCTCCAAGGTGATCTTCGTCAAGAGCTCTGCAAATAATCTTTCACCAAACGATTATCTCTCTGAATGCATCATCTCCTGCTACTGTCCTCTTCATGGCCATTCAAATAGCTTTTTTCACAATTAAGCTACATTGTACACCAACTGAATACATTTTGTCAATACTTAGTCTTTAACTAATATTAATTATTAATATAATATGAAACCTTTCTTATAATCCATAGGAAAGTATAAATCTACCTTAGTGTTAACTTTCCGTAATGGATTTCAAGAAAGGTTTCCTTGGTCGTTATAAATGCTTCAATAGGAAACCTTTCTTATTCCATACTATGTATTAGTCTATAAAATGAAACAATTTATGTTTCTTGAAGGAAATCATAAACAAATGTAGAATCATTCTAATTAAGCGTTTCCGAGTTATGGTGCCTAAGTTTATATAATATGGCGCATAACCGGCAGGGTATAAATAGAAATGTTTATGCCTCCTCATTTTGGAAAGGAAACAGCAAGAAGCAGTTTCCTTTTAGACTGCTTTTTATTTTATCCAAAAATGATAATTAAGGAACATAATTATGAATAAAAAATTTCTATTTTTATCTCTCATAGCTATATTATCCTTTTTTACCGGTATAATATTCTTCATGCCAACAGATACCAGTGGTTTGCCTATCCTCAATAATGAGGAATACCAAACATCCGGTTTTGCTGTGTATACTGAAGACGGCGATATTATTTATACAAATAGCATTGAGAGCATAAGAAAAAGTATTTTCGGCAGCACCATGGTAACAACAGATAGTCAAACACTTAATAATCCCATTGGTATAGTTGAAAATCCACCCACTCAAAGTATTATATCAATAAAAGATATGGCGCTAAAATCTCTTGATAATGATAATAAAGTTCTAATAATATATATAGACGGCTTGGGCTATGACTTATATAAGAAAGCTATAGACTTAGGTATTATACCTTGCTTAGAATCAACAGGCATAGCTGAGAAGGCTTTGACAGTTTATCCCACCATAACCGATGTAACCTTTGCAGCTATGGTTACCGGAACCACACCCAAATATACAGGTATACATAATAGAGAGAAGAAGCCACTGGAGATTCCCACCATATTTGATAAAGCAGCGGAGATGGGTAAAACTTCAAAGGTTATAGAAGGCAACATAAAAATCATCATAGATGAGGTGGAAACCATTCTTAATATAGATGAAAACAATAACGGTACCATAGATGATGAAATATACAATAAAGCTCTGGAGGAGCTAAAAAACCCTCCTGATGTGTTATTGGTACACTTCCATTCCTATGATGATTTTGGTCATAAATATGGTCCAAATTCAGATGAAGCATTGGCCCAGCTTGGGGTTTTAGACTCCTATATAAAAGATCTCCTGGGTAGATTTAATGGAGATGTGATCATAACATCAGATCATGGCATGCATGATGAAGGTGAGGGAGGCGCCCATGGGAGCTTCTCAGAATCGGATTTGTTTATTCCTATTTGGACTCTGTTCTTGAAGAACACGGATTAGCACTGAGATAACCACGGATTTACACGGAGGTTTTTTGAAACCACTAAAAGGCACTAAAACTTCACTAAAAACACTAAAGAGTATAATTAATTATGCACATACTGCAGTTACCATAAAGCCAGTCAAAAGGATATAATATCGTACGAATTCTCTAATTTAGATTTCGCAAAGAGTCACTAGCAAAGTTAACAAAAATGCTCTATTATATATCTTTTGGACTTCACTGTATAGAAGAAAGCTACAGTATCTAGGGAATAATCATATGTGCAAGTGAACATATGATTATTTCCAGTACAGCAGCATCCTTATATATAGAATTAAGCATGTTTACCATAGTGAAAAATCATAAAAGAAGCAGGTGCTATATGAGCAAATTTTTTAGAAAATTTTCCATGTATGAGCTGGCAGTCATATCTCTGGCGGCGGCTTTGGGTGTTGGGATAAAACCCATAATAGTTCCCCTGGTACACATAATTACAGGTCCCCTATACATCCCCGGCGGTGCTGCAGCCGGCGGCTTTTACATGCTTTGGATAGTATTGGGACTAGGTATAACCAGAAAAATAGGCACCGGTACCCTTATAGGCTTTGTTCAGGCTTTACTGGTGATGATTACAGGAGTATACGGGAATCATGGAGCCGTGAGCTTAATAACATATACAATACCGGGTCTCTTTGTAGATATGGGAGCCTTGATATTAAGGAAAAATTTTACTACACCTTCAGGCTTTTTCATTCTTGGTTTATTGGCAAATATTTCGGGAACTTTCCTATCATCCATGGTCTTTTTCAGACTTCCCCTTATACCCTTGCTTCTATCCATCAGCGCAGCATCGCTCTCAGGAGGACTTGGAGGACTTATAGCATATAAGATAATGATCACAATAAACGGGCGGGGTGATATATATGAAAAATAAGAAGCTAATACTGGTTATTGCAATACTGGCAGTTGTTACACTGGCTTTAGGTTATATAAATATGAGAAGCATTAACAATGCTGGAACCGAAGAGGGCACCATAACCTTCAAGTGGGGCGAAAACACAGCAGCTTTAAGCTTTGAAGAAATCACTGTCATAGAAAATCATGAGTTCAAAGCTATAGAAGATACCTCCACTTCAGGCCCTGCTTCTAGAAAGTATAAAGGAGTATTTCTTAAGGATGTACTGAACAGGGCAGGTATAGATGATTCAACCATAGAATCCGCTACAAGGGTTACAGTAAAAGGCTTGGACGGCTATGTAATTGCTATGGCTGCCCAAGAGGTTTTGTCAGATAATGTTTACCTGGCCTTTGAGAAAAACGGAAAGCCTTTGGGAAATATGAAAAACGGAGGCAGCGGTCCATTTCAGCTAATTGCAGTTTCCGATTCCTTCAGCCAACGCTGGTGCAAATATGTGATTGAGGTAAACCTGGAATGAAGGCTATAATAGAAGTAAGAAATTTATCCTTCAGATATACCAATAGGGATCCCCTTATATTGGATTCCATTGATTTAGATATAGAAAGGGGCAGCATAACATCCATTGCAGGCTTGAGCGGCTGTGGTAAAAGCACTTTAGCTTTTTGCCTTTGCGGGGCCATTCCAAAGAGCATGCCTGGCATAATGGAAGGCAGCATTATGATTGATGGGGCAGACATAAAGGAACTAAGTCTCCCCAATCTTGCCAAGAAAATCGGGATGGTCTTTCAAGATGTGGACAACCAGCTTTTTTTGCCTACTGTAGAATCTGAAATAGCCTTTGCCCCTGAAAACCTTTGCCTTCCTTATGAGGATATTGAGAAAATCATTAACAGAGTTATAAGTATGCTGAACATTGGACATTTGAGATATAAAAATCCCTCTCACCTTTCCGGAGGAGAAAAGCATCTTGCGGCTATAGCTTCAATTCTCAGTCTTGACCCAGATATAATAATATTGGACGAAGTACTGTCAGAATTGGACAGAGAAAATAAAGAGTTGATAAAAAATGTGATTAAAATTCTCAATGAAGCAGGAAAAACAATCATTATAATAGATCACAGCATTAAGAACCTTATGGTAGCTGATACCATTTTGCTCATGAGAAAAGGCAGAATTGAAGATAGAATTGAGGTTGATGATAGCCATGAGCTTTTATACAATAGACTCACTGACTTTTACTTACAACAACAACAATAATAATCTGTTTGAGAATCTGAATTTTCTCATAGAAGGAAACCAGCATATTGGACTTATAGGCCCCAATGGCTGCGGTAAAACCACCTTGGCAAAGCTGATGCTGGGAATCCTTAGACCCACTGATGGAAGAATACTGTTAGAGGGCACAAACATAAGGAATATTTCCCTATCCTATATAGGAAGCAAGGTGGGCTATGTATTTCAAAACCCGGACAAGCAGTTGTTCTGCCCCACTGTTTGGGAACAGATGAGCTTCAGCTTCAACTATGGCAGCCAATCCTCCCAGAAAAATATTGAGGACAAGATTAATTATTACTTAGAAATATTTGACCTGGCAAAGTACAAGGATGCATCTCCCCTTACTCTTAGTCGAGGAGAAAAACAGAGGCTGGCTTTGGCTTCCGTATTGTCCAGGGATGTGAAGTTTTTAATATTGGATGAACCCACCACCGGCCTTGATTTATTGCGCAAAAAGCAGCTGGAAAAATGTCTCCTCACATTAAGGAATGAAGGAAAGGGCTATATGATAATAAGTCACGAAGCCAGGTTTCTGGACAGGTATGTTGATAAACTCCTTACCCTGGGTCCGAAAGGAGTTGATGTCTGTTGATAAACCTTGATCCCAGAACCAGAATCTTTATAGTTCTTATTATTTCTTCTGCTGCAATAATAATTAAAGATATAAAACCTCTTGTGCTTATGCTGCTTATGACATTGCTTTTATGCAAGCTTTTTTCCATATCAATATCAGGCACGATGAAAAAGCTTAGGAAGCTATGGTATTTTTTTATTGTATTGACATTGATTCAAAGCCTTTTTACACATAGCGGCGATATCTTATTAGCTTTAGGTGGCATAAGGATTTTGACTACAGCAGGCTTGGAAGCGGGTGTTTCTATAATTCTGAGAATGTCCATAATAGTTTATTCAGCCATGATTATTGCTTCTGCTTCTTCCATGGACATAGTATACGGCTTGACAGCCATGAAGCTGCCTCAGGAAATTGGATTTATGGTCCTTCTTGCCATTAAGTTCCTGCCATTATTCAGAGAGGAATTTACCGACTCTATTATAGCAGTTCAGTTATCAGGAGCTGATTTAAGAAGGATACCCTTAGGCCAGAAGCTTTCCCTATATACATATATATTGACTCCTTCCGTTATAAAAGCTCTAAACAGGGCAAGATATATATCCCTCTCCATGGAATCCAGAGGCTTTAGGGCATACCCTACAAGAACCTGCTACCGTAAGCTAAAGATGAAAGTAGCAGATTATTTCACAATACTGGTCGCATTGGCATCTACTATAGCAATATTTTCATTTAATTGAGGGAGGCACAATCGATGAAAATCATATCAGTTTATGGATATACGAAATCAGGTAAAACCACCACTGTAGAATGTCTTATTAAGGAGTTGAAGCGGCGAAATTATACCATCGGCACAGTTAAGGAAATACACTATGAGAAGTTTGCCATAGATATGGAGGGCTCAAATACAGACAGGCATTGGAAAGCAGGTGCTGATCTTGTCACTGCCAGAGGACTTTACGAGACAGATATACTGTTCAAGCATAAATTATCAATGCCGGAAATATTGAGGTATTATACCCAGGATTATGTAATATTGGAAGGTGTCACTGATTTTGATGTGCCCAAGATACTTTGTGCTTCTTCCATAGAGGATGTGGAAAAGAGGATGGATGCCAGTGTCTTTGTATTAAGCGGAGTTATAAGCAATAAAATAAATCGTTATAAAAACCTCCCTGTCATCAATGCTGTTTCCGATATAAACAGGTTGACAGATCTGGTGGAGGAAGTCGCATTGGATTGGGAGTCAGTATAATGGATATTGAAATTCTTGAAAGATTACATAGCAAGCGAAATCAGGTATATAAGGTAAGATATAATGATGGCAGCGATAAGTTGGGGGTTATGAAAAAATACGATTCCAATAATCATAAACTGCTGGAAACTGAATACGAAAACATGAAAAAGCTCTTGGATCATGGTATATCCATACCCAGAGTAATCTATAAAGACAGCCGCTGCCTTATAACAGAATATATCCATGGATACCTGGTCAATGACTTGGTAGAAATGCTGGATATGGGAGATTGGATTGATAAACTGGCCTTATGGATGGCCAGCTTCCACAAGATTGCCGGCTTAAAGGGGAACCTTCTGAAGGGAGATGTAAACCTGAGAAATTTCATATATAGTCAGGGTAACATCTATGGTTTAGATTTTGAAGACCTTGATTATGGAGAACCCAGAAGAGACTTGGCTAATATCTGCTTTTTCATTCTTACCAACAAACCCTCCTTTACAAGGGAGAAGCATATGATGATTAGAGCTTTCCTTAATAGCTATGAAAAATACTCAGAAAATAAGCTGGAAAGCATGGGTAGATATCTTCTATGGAGCAGGGAAGAAGCCAAAAGACGAAGAGCCGTGAAAATACTTGAATAATATTGCATTGACAATTTTCAAACATTATAATATATATAGAATTGCCAAAATTTTATACACAATACTCCGATTTTATTCATCTAAACAAACATGGATTTGCATGAGGAATAAAACGATAGGGTATTGCGGGAAACTGCAGTGCCTTCCAGTGCGAAAAGGAGTAACGCATCATTAATTTAACTTCTTTTTGCACAAAAAGAAGTTTTTTTGTTTCACAGAAAAATCTATTGAGAGGTGAAGATGATCAAAAACAAAAAGCTGATGAAATACATTTTATAGGAGGATGGTTATGAATAATTTAAAGCACATTAAGTTTCTCTTCAAAAAAGGCTTATCCTTTGCAGTAATTCTAGCACTTATATTTTCTTCATTAGGAACCATTGCATTTGGAGAAGCCTGG
>NZ_JAWLCK010000040.1:0-22776 GCF_041687175.1 Lutispora sp. | reverse complement strand
AATTTGACAAGTCAGACTTCTGAGTCTTAGAATATACTTGAATATTCAATTACTACTGTAGAAGGAAATTCATTTTACACAAAATTATTTACACTGCCTGAGATTCAATGTTATCTTCTACTAGTGAATCGCCAATATTCACATAAGCATTTTCCACATTTTTTGCACTCATATCCACCACATATATTACATTTTTTCAATGTATATGTGATATCTTCACCACACTTCCAACAATGGTTTATTGCCTCAAGCATATTACCATTAATCCATTCTCCATAAAATTCTATCTCACGTTTTTCATTATACAGCGTTCCTGTACCATGGTATTTGCCGTCTTTTATCCCTCCTATGTACTTAATAGTACCATTTTTATGATACTGAATTTTTCTACTTCCATTAAGGTAATCAATCTCAAGTTTATTTTCTTTAAATTTACCATGCTTTATCAAAGTTCCATCTTTCGCATAAATTCTGCCTTCACCTTCAAGTAAATCATTTTTAAAGGAACCTTCTCTCCACACTCTTCCATTATCCCAATATGTTTTTCCTTCACCATTTAACTTCCCATCAATAAAAAATCCCTCACTTCTTATCTTCCCGTTCTCATAATATGTTTTTCCTTCACCATTTAATTTGCCATTTACTAAATTCCCTAAGGTTCTAATTCCACCCCTAACTTTACATACATCTTCTCTTTTTTTGTTTTGCTTATGACCCTTCATTAAATTCAACCTCGCTTCTTGCTCTAAAAAACTCCAAAAATAACAATCTATGATAAATTAATAGATTTTGAAGTTATAGCTTTATCATTTTTACTACAATTCTCCGAGAAAGGCTTTCTGCATTAGGGATTTAAAAAGGCTATCAAGTTCTTGAGATGATTTTTCTTGTTTTTCTTTTAGTTTTTCAATTTTTTGGACAAATCTCACAAAGATCTGTTGTTGCTCTATAGGTGGAACAATAATCGAAAGCTGCTTTATATCAATAAGATGTAAATGCTTTATAGATATACCTTTGGTAGATGCAACATATTTGCTTCGTATTGAAGGATTATTTAAAAAATGCAATAAGTATTTTCCGTCAATAAATTTTCTGTCGTATTTTATTAAAGCTAAACTTTCGAACAGGCTAAATTCAAAATCTTTATCCACAATAGCTGCAGCTCCTATAGAGCCACTTTTAGTAAAAAGTATGTCTCCATTCTCTGGGTTGCACCTCTTGATTAATGTTTGATGTTCATTAATATTAATATACTTTGTGTTGCTCCAATCTATCTTCCCATTTTTAATATCTTTCGCTGATATAAATCTAACTCCTATGTTTTCATACTTTGGAGTTTTATGAGTACCGTCAGTAATTTTACTACATATGCAACCTAAACTCTTTATTTCCCACCCCTTAGGATTTGTTACAGGATCCCCAAACATATCAATAAAAACTGATTGCAGATACTTATCTGCCAATTCATCTGCCTTTTTTCTCTTTTCTATAGCCTTTTCTGCTTTTTCTAGTATTGAGGCAACTTTCTTTTGGGTTTCTAGCGGAGGAACATTTATTTCTAATTCCTGAATGTCCGTTAATCTTATTGATGGATAAGCTGCATCTTTTATTAAATGACTTGGCGGATTATTCTTAAGATAATATGTTAAATACTGTGCATCAATCCCTTCGGGAACAATGCAAGCCAAATGATTTACAACATAACAAGCTCCTCTTAATCTATATATTCTGTTCTTTGTACAAGACATACCACTTTTTGCAAAAACAATCGTATCTGCAGGAAATAGCTTGAGCTTATACCTTTCTGCAACATCTTGACATACTTTCTGAATTTTATTTTCTAGTAATCCCCTGCATAAATCTTCAAGATTTCCAGCCTTGATAAATGGTATTCCATCTCTACAGTATTCTCCATCTCCCTGTGGTGCTCCCTGTCCAGAAAAAACTTCACAATAATCCTTTAACTTTGCAATTTGCCAGCCTTTAGGTATCCTATTAGTCATCATATTTTCATCATTTCCTTTAGTTCTTTAATTTCCTGCAGTATCTCATTCTCTAGCTCAACTATCCTCTCCATAATCACTTCAGGTTGCTCATACTCTACTTCCTCATGTTCAATTCCTTTATATTTATTAATGGATAGGTCATAATCATTATCTATTATCCTACTTTTCTCTACCCAGAACCACTTATCTTCCTTCACTGGCTCTATTTCTCTATCTTCCTTACATTTCTTCCAGCTCTCAATAATATCCGGGATATCATTAGCTTCAATAGGATTTCTCTTATCATCCAGGCTGAATCCATCTGCCTGCATATCATAAAACCATACCTTGTCGGTCTTACCACCCTTGGTAAAAATCAATATAGCAGTAGATACCCCAGCATAGGGCTTAAATACTCCTGAAGGCATAGAAATTACACCTTCAAGCTGGTTCTCTTCAATTAACATCTTCCTGATATTCTTATGTGCAGTAGAAGAACCAAAAAGCACGCCATCCGGTACTATTGCAGCACATCTTCCTCCCAAGTCAAGTATCCTCTCAAATAAAGCAAGGAATAGAATCTCTGTCTTTTTAGTATCTACAACCTTCTTAAGAGAAGAGTTTATATCTCCGGCATCTATACTCCCCTTAAATGGAGGATTGGCCAACACAAGCGTATACTTATTTTTCTCCTCATAAGTTGACGATAATGAATCAGCATACTCAATATCAGGTTCATCAATTCCATGGAGAATAAGGTTCATGGAAGACAACCTTAGCATGGATGTATCAAAGTCCCTTCCATGCAGCAAATCTTTTCTAAAGTATCTCCATTGCTCAGATGACAGCATGTCCCCTATCTTATCACGCAGAACTCCATCCTCATCAGTGAACACACTCTCCGGTCGTGTAACTTTCTTTAGAATATGCTCTGCAGCTGCTACTAGAAATCCCGCTGTGCCACAGGCCGGGTCGCAAATTTTGTCCTCAATGGTCGGGTCCGTTAGTTCAACCATCATCTTAATAATATGTCTGGGTGTCCTGAACTGTCCATTCACTCCTGCAGTTGAGAGTTTGGAAAGCAGATATTCATATAAGTCCCCTTTAGTATCAGCATCTTCCATATTTATACCATCAAGAAGTTGTACTGCTTCAGATAATAGACCAGGCTTCTGTATAAGAAAAATAGCATCTTTCATATACTTCCCGAAAACAGACTCCTTTCCACCAAACTCTTTCATGAATGGAAAGACCTCAGTCATCATGTTATCAAACATCTCTTGTGGTGCAAAATGCTTGAATACTGACCATCTGCACTTATCACTCTTAAAAATGGATTCGTGCTTCTTGCTAAGTCTATTCGCTTTTCTCTCTGCCAATACTTCCATATCATCCAGTCTCTTTAAAAAAAGCAGATAGGATATCTGCTCTATTACAGTCAGAGGATTTGATATGCCTCCTGACCAAAAACTGTCCCATAATTTATCAACCTTATTCCTTAGTTCTCCGCTAAGCATGTCTTTCCTCCAGTTCCACCTTATATGGTTTTATCAATTCTATAACCTCTTCTGAAATCTTTCCTTTGAATATACCATCAAACCCATCATGGTTAATATTTGTATAGGGTGGCTCATATAGGGATGCAAAAGATATTCCTCTATTTCGTATGATGTCATTCTTAATCATTTCTATAATCTTCATCTGTGTTGCAGAGAGCTGTTTATTGTGAATCCTTACAAATTCACCAAACCTTACATTTAATTCTTTCTCGTCCACACCCACAAATTTTCTTAATAAGCCTACCAAATCCTTTTTCTTTACATGGGCATTTTTAGACAGTTCGTCCAGCGTGAATCCTACTTTGCCTGAATTGAAAATTTCATATACAGTATCAATATCCTGTTTGGTAAGAGATTCTCCTCTTCTTATTTTACGGATAACAAGCTGCATATTCAACTCTTTTTCAAGAACCGTTCTCACTCTTTCTTCATAAGGTTCCATATCTGAGGATGTAGTGCTGTATGTTTCGTTAATTTCTCTTATAATGCGTCCTCCGTCTTTAAGGTCAAGCCTGACAAATGCCCCCGGTTCGTTTGCAGTTCTATATTTCATAAGGTTTCTTAGAGTAAGCCTTGTATTTTCAACATCTTCATACGAAGCCTTATACCATACAGTCTCATTAATAAGACTTTTAACATAATCCCTGATGCCATCAAAATGGTTCAAATTTAACCTTAGCATGGCCAAATCATATATCACGCTGTTGACATGGTTTGGAAGTCTTGTGTCGCCATTAATCTTATATATCTGCATCTTATACATCTGATTGTCAAACCATATTGCCGTCTTATCATCTTCAGAGTCAATCCACTGCATTAGAGGGGCAACTTCCTTGAGAAGCCTATCTATCAAACTCTGGTTAACAACAACCCATGTCTGGTCCAATTTTAGCCATTCAATCGTTTTCCACTGTTTTCGTACTGCAACTGACTTTTCAGGGAGATTTGCAATATCCTGCCTAATAAGCCTTATCATTTCATCCTGTTTAGATTTATCTTTTTTCTGGGAGAATATCTTTAATAGCTCTATCCGCCTCTCAAACCGTATCTGAATTGATGTTTTTGTAACAGCAGGGATTATGCCATCTGGTTTCTCGTCAAAAAACTCAAAGTTCTTCCAGTGATCAAAAATCATGAAGCATTCCTTGTCCTTACCTTTGCCAAATAAGTCAGGGCATAACCTTGTTCCCCTTCCTATCATCTGGAGAAACTTTACTTTAGAGTATATAGGTTTGGCAAATACTAGGTTAACAACTTCCGGTACATCCACACCAGTGTCCAGCATATCAACAGATATAGCTATTCTAGGTCGTTCTGCTTCTTTGAAGTTATTTAGAAGGTCCTCTTTTTTTTCAATCTGCGAGTGAATAACTGCTGCTAAACTACCGTTATATTGTGGGTACATTTCATCAAAGAGCTCAATAAGGAGTTTTGCATGCCTGATATTTTTAGCAAATATAATGGTTTTACCTATGCTATCTCCAACCTTAATACCATTATTCATAAGATTTTCAAGGATAAACCTATTGGTGTCTTCATTAGTAACAAATTCCTCAAGCTCTTTCTTGTCAAATTCAATCTGGTTCTCATCATACCCTTCTTCTTCGAGCTGTCTTCTCTGCTCCTCAGTAAGATTTGACCATTTGATTCCTCTTCTAAGAAAATCAGTAGTGGCATCAATTTTTTTAGGTCTTAGTAGATACGGTGGCTTATGGTCACATGCATCATCAAAGGAATAATAGAATGTTGGGTCCCCATCATCACAGCTAAACAAATTAAATGTGTTTCTATTGATAAAGTTTACAGGAGTTGCCGTCAGTCCTATAAAATAGGCATCAAAGTACTCAAGGATGTCTCTATAAGTATTATAAATACTTCTATGGGATTCATCACATATGATAAGGTCAAAGAACCCGATGCTGAATCGGTCATAATGGTTAATCATAGTCTGGTAAGTTGCAAAATATAGATTAACTTCTCTCACTTCAGCATTAGCGGAAGTGATTCGTGTAGAAGGCACCTCAGGCATAAATACTTTGTAACTGTTCTTCTGCTCTTTGGCCTGCTTTACAAGTTCATCACGGTCGGCTAAAAATAGCACTCGCTTTACCCAGTTAGCCTGCATCATAGCTCTTGTAAGAGCAATTACTGTTCTTGTCTTACCTGTTCCGGTAGCCATGACCATAAGGGCTCTTCTTCTCCCATTTTCAAACTTCTCAAAAACTCTCTTAATACCCTCAATTTGATAGGCACGCTCCACAATACTATTATCTATTTCGACATTGCTTAAGGTCTTTCTGCTTTTATGCTGGAACATCAGATATTCAAGGTCATCCAGTGTATAGAAACCCCAAACCTGTCGCGGCTCACTATAATTATCATCCCACATATATATTTCGTGACCGTTAGTATAATATATAACCGGCCTTACTCCATACATCTTTTCGAGACTGTCAGCATAAAGCTTGGCCTGGTGCTTGCCGACTTCAGCATCTCTTGAAGTCTTTTTAGCTTCTATCACTGCAATTGGCTTACCTTTCTTATCCCAAAGAACGTAGTCTGCATATCCCTTTCCATTTTTATTGGGAAAGTACGATACTTCATATTCGAGTTTAACTTGCTCAGAATCATCTATATTCCAACCTGCATCCCTAAGCAGTATATCAATTAGCTTCTTCCTTGTCTCAGCTTCAGTAAGCCCAAGGTCGTTAGTAACTATCTCAATCTCACGTTCAACCTTCTCAGGATTTGGTGCTGCAGTCTGCAGCTGCTTTTTTAGTTCTTCTATCTCCTCTAGATGCTTTTTCTTTAGTTCATCAATTTCTTTCCTGTATTCTTCAATATCTATAACAGGTGCCTTTTCCTTTTTCGAGGGCTTCTCAGGCCATTTAAATTCTGGTAGAGCTGTTCTGTCCCCGGTTACCTTTACATAGAACCAACAGGAAAGTTTGAAAATACTTTTCATACATTCTGCTGCATCCTTTAGGTCACCATAGTTCTCATGTGCCGCTTTATTACCTATTTTGCGGACAATATGAAGAAGATCAATAACTGCAGGCTGAACCTTGTTTGACTGGTTAAGCATCTTAATTTTCTCAATCTGGGTGCCACCCACCACTGTATCCAACTTCAGCGCAACAAAAAGAAGGTCTATTAGTTCCTCTGAAAATAGACGCATCTTAAATAGTGCTGAATTAGTATCACTATACAGATACCGTTCAGCTAACCGCCCATTTCTGGCTAAAGTAGGCCATCTTTCTTTTAGAAAATCGAAGTTTGATGTTCTTGCCCCCATGTATTTGACCACACCGCAATTATTTATATAAGAAGACTTGACAGATACTTGCCAATCTATTATAGCCTTCTACTAGTTAAATAGTACCAAAAAATGCACGTATTGTACAGCTACATTACTTATGTGCTCTCGGGCAACTACCCATTTCGAGACACTACCGGCTGTTCTAAACACTATTAGGACAGGATAATAAGATTTTTTGTATAAAAAAAAGACCCGAGGGTCTTAATAAGGTCTTACTTACGAAGCTGATTCTTTTTCTGATAACAATGCAACAACATTAATCGGAGCTAAATATATTGGTTTTATGCCTGATTTTTGCGTTATAGATGATATATGCTCCCGGATATAAGGAAACATAATCGCAGGTGCATTATGTTTTGCAAAATCGTCCATTTCCATGTTCTCTTCTCCATTAATATAATTAAATAATCCAACAAAAGTACACTCTAAATTAAAAACTTCTTTTTCTTCTGACATGCCTTTTACTGATGTGGTAAGAATAACATTAAATTTATCTGTATTTTCTATTTTATTTAGGTTTATATCAAAATCTACAGTTGTTTTTAAATCTGAAGATATATCAGGCTCCCTGGAAAATTTTTCAGAAACAAGAATAATTCCATTCACTTTTATTCCAGGCTGTTTATTAATATCCATATGTACGCTCCCTTCTTAAATTATGCAGCTTGGATAAACTCCTCGTTAGGTATCTGTTTATATTTGTCCAAATCTTCTTCAAAAAAACAATCAGGTTGAAGATAATTTTTATTATAATTATTCGTTTGTATAAAATCAGTTTTGAAATCAATAATATCTCCAGGTTTAACTAATATTCTTGTATTAATATATATTTTAGGAATTGAATCTTCTTTTTTAATACTAACTTTTACTTCACCTTTAGTTATTTGTATAGTATTCTGAGAATCATTGTTACATTTCCATCCCATATCTCTAGTTTTTAAATAATCATAACCAAAAGAAATATTAAAAATTCCATTGGCAAATAATACATCTCTTATCAATTCGCCAGTATAAGACAAAAATTCTTCATCGTTAGACTCATAATGTTTCCCTGTATGCCATATATCAAAAGCATTATCTTCATCGTCAAATTCATAACCAATTATTAAATCTCTGTATTTATCCTTCACCTTAGAAATAAACTCTTCTATAAATACTTTCTTATCTTCCATTATTGTCAATTCCCCTTTTTATTAATATGCTATCTATTACTTTTATAAACTGATTATATTTAGGTAAAAAATCATTGATGAAATCTAAAGTATATTCTATTTTTTCTTCTGAATAGTCTGCTTTATTTCTTTTTTTCTTTAGCTTATGCATTGTTGTTACTTTTGGAATCTGTTCAGGTGCAAGGTTAATCTTATAAATGTATTCATTAAAATCATTGATGACCTGATTATGTGTATTATTTTCTCCTTTCGGAGCATTGTAAAAACCATCATGTTTCAGAATAGTAATTACTTTCTGAAATAATGAATAATAATATCTACTAACTGCAATATCGTAATATCCTTTTTCTTTTGCCCACAAACCTGCTTCTAGATTCATCTTAGATTTTTCAAGCATATTGTTTCCATCCTCATAATTATATATGTAAGACAAATCTGATATATACTGGGATAATAGAGACCAGAGTTTTCTTCTTACTCACAAGCTAGTAAATGCAAACATCATAACATAATCTTAATTTAATACTAAATCAATTGTAAACAAAAGTAAAGAAAATTTTACCATTATGTAATTAATTTGCCATTATTTATATCGTCTTTTTAAAATTATCCTATAGCCACTTTATTACATCCTCAACCATCATTATTTCTATCAAGTTTTATTTATTATTAAGCTATTTTATGACCTTTCTATTTTCCAATACTCTCATACTTACCCTTTAGATTTAATTTCTCCACAACCCTCTTAAACAGCTTTCCAGAGAAAGAATAGCAGCGTAACATTACATTGGTTTTTCTTAGGGAAATTTTAGTGACAGTTCTCAATACGACATTTCTAAACTACTTTGGCGCGCCCAGGAGGATTCGAACCCCCGACCCTCTGATCCGAAGTCAGATGCTCTATCCAGCTGAGCTATGGGCGCAAGTCACTTGTATCAAGATTATACATGGTTCAATCTGTTCAGTCAATCGGTAAGAAAAAACTGCCGGTATTAAACCGACAGCACTCTTTAATGTGTTAAAATTCCTTGTCTTGCGCGTACAACTGCAATCCATTCTTCTGCGTCTTCTACTTTCAAGACTGCTGCTCCCCCTGCCTCATCCTTTACTACCTTGATTATTACTTCCATTCCATACTTATTCCCCTCAGCAATAGTTGAAATATACTTCGTCCCATTCACTATAAAGGACCGGATGAATTCATACTTCTCGGCGCTGTCCGGTTCTCCAATGGGTATCACAGTGTTCTCCAAAATTTCAAGCAAGGCTCCCTCTGCTTCAATTCCAGCCCTGAATCTTTCCTTTGCATCCTGTATGAAATTCAGTTGAAGATTTCCATTCCCATCATACGACAGTCTGTATATCAGGTCCCATTGGCACTCGAGCTCCAAATCTCCCATTCGGTCATATTCACAAGGAAAAAACATTATATATTCATTCCCCTCAATTTGGAACACCGATACAGCCTTACATTCAACTATACCCTCACCTTCTCTGAGAACAAGACTTAAGGTCATGCCCAGACCGGCTGCTCTTTGCGTAGCTTGTCGGTTGCGTCCGCCTTTCCCTATTTTCTTCGGCATCTTCTACTTCCCCCCTCTTTAATAGTTAAATCGGGTTATACTTCATAGATATGTTTTTAACATGAGGTCATTATATAATGCTATAAATAACAAAAGTATGTAAGGAAAGTGAATTAACAAGCGAATAAGTAATGGAGAAATCCTAGATAAGCAGGATTCTTGGATTCAGGTGGAGTATTTATCTCCAACTGAATCTTAGAAGCCGTTATCCAGGGACGTAACGCCGCTTCTCCCTCACTTGAAGAAGAAGGGAGTCTTAGCGGCGGTAGTCATCGGATAAACTATGCGAAGTTATGCTCAAATTTCAGGAAGAATTGACAGGATGTCAATTCTAGGAATTATTGAGCATGGATGCGAATTAATTCCGGTCTGAAATTTAGTATAACAAGCATCTAGTTTATCTTGATTTTGTAATCCTTATGAGCGGTTAATTTGTTTTCCTTATATAATTAAATCTAAAATAATACGTCAAGGTATCTTGGATTGCTATCTGATTATCCTGAGTCCGGCATACTGGGCCATCAGCCTCTTGTTTCCCACACTTTTAAAAGCTATGTCAAGCTTGAGGTCATCGCCTTCTTCCTCCACCCGTGTTATTACTCCAACACCAAACTTTTTATGCTCTACCAGAACACCGGTTTTCAGATTGGATAATTCTACAGGCTCCTGACTGGCCCCTGCTTCTCCATAGGACTGGGGCTTCGGCATACCCCTTGATGCCGCTGGCATGGTCGGACCGTAAGAATCTCTGGAATAACTATTTCGCCCGGTTGAATCCCAAGACAGGAGGCTATCCCTTCTGTCTTTTGCAGTTTCCAGACCGTCCACCAATTCTTCGGGCAGCTCTTTTACAAACCTCGAAACATTATTGTATGTTGTACTGCCGAACAGTGTCCTACAGTAGGCTCCGGTCATATATACCTGTTCCCTGGCTCTGGTAATTCCAACATAACAGAGTCTTCTCTCCTCTTCCAGTTCACCTTCTTCAGAGAATGACCGGTATCCGGGGAAGACCCCTTCTTCCATACCGGCCATGAATACGACAGGAAACTCCAAGCCCTTAGCACTGTGGAAGGTCATAAACACAACTGCATCCTTTTCCTCATCCAGGGTATCAATATCCGAAACAAGAGAGACGTTCTCCAGGAATGAGCCCAGGTCTGCATCTTCATTTTCCCTTTCAAATTCAATGGCCACCGATATGAATTCCTTGAGGTTCTCAATTCTTCCCAGGGCTTCTATGGTATCTTCATCTTCCAGTTCTTTCAGATAGCCTGTCCTTTTGAGAATCTCTTCTATCAACTCTGAAACCTTGAGCTGTTCTTTTACCGCCTTAAGACCGCAGATTATGGATGAAAAATTCTGCAGCGCCCCTGCAGCCCTGCTTATTCCCTGTATACTGTCAATGGCCTGAATAAGGCTGAATATGGAGACCTCCCTGGCTGCAGCCTGCTGTTCCAGCAGTTCAATAGTAGTCTTGCCTATACCCCTCCTGGGTACGTTAATAATCCTTCTCAGGCTGACAGAATCAGACGGGTTATGGATTAGCCTGAGGTAGGCCAGAAGGTCCCTTATTTCCTTTCTATCGTAGAACTTCTGTGCGCCTACAAGCTTATACGGCACACCGAATTTCATGAATCCTTCTTCCAGTACACGGGACTGTGCATTCATCCTGTATAGAATGGCAAAATCAGAATGCTTCCTTATTCCCTCTTTTACCTGTTTGTTTATTTCATATATTATATACTCTGCTTCTTCATGTTCATTGGAGGCACAAAAATATCTGACACTGGTTCCAGGCCCGTTTTCAGTCCACAGCTTCTTGGATTTACGGCCAGCATTATTTCTGATTACATGGTTGGCGGCATCCAGTATATTCTGAGTTGACCTATAATTCTGCTCCAGCTTGATTACCTTTGTGCCGGGAAACTCCCTCTCAAAATCAAGGATGTTTCTTATGTTTGCCCCTCTCCATCCATATATGCCCTGGTCATCATCACCAACCACACAGATATTACCGTGTGATGCCGAAAGCAGGCTGACAAAGGTGAATTGTGCACTGTTGGTATCCTGGTATTCGTCCACAAGTATATATCTGAATCTCGATTGATAGTAACCCAGAACTTCGGGGAATTCAGTCAAGAGTTCGATGGCCTTGATTATTATGTCGTCAAAGTCAAGAGCGTTGTTGATTTTCAGCTTCTTCTGGTATAACTCATAAATACTTGCCACCTTGCCCAGCCTGAAATCAGTTGAGTACATTGTCATGTATGTCTGCGGATCAATCATTTCATCCTTGGCCCTGCCTATCTGATGTAGCACAGATTTAGGCGGAAAGTTTTTTTCATTGAGGTTTAATTCTCTTAGACATTCCTTAATCAGTGTCTGCTGGTCGGATGTATCAAATATAACAAAGCTCTTGTCGTATCCGAGTTTATCTATGTCTCTTCTCAGAATTCTGACGCAAGCCGAGTGAAATGTGCTGACCCACATATCCTCTCCCTCAGCGCCAATGAGCTTGACAACCCTGCTTTTCATCTCTTTGGCCGCTTTATTGGTAAAGGTTATGGCCAGAATATTCCAGGGTTTTACGCCTTTATCATCAACCAGGTAGGCTATCCTATGTGTCAGAACTCTGGTCTTGCCGCTGCCTGCGCCTGCAAGTATAAGCAGGGGACCATCCCCATGCATCACCGCTTTTTTCTGTTGTTCATTTAATGCTTCAATATAATTCATAGTACCCACCATATCAATATTGTTTAGCCTGTTTATTTTATTATAATCAAACCAAAAGTTCAATGCTGATTAACTTTGTTTTGCTTAAACATAGTTTATGCCTATATAATTTCAAAGAACCTCATGATTCCCATATATATCCCCCAGGCAACTCTCTCCCTGTATTTATCATCCGACAGATTGCGCTCCTCCTCCGGATTTGAGAGAAACCCACACTCAACAATAACAGAGGGTACCTGTGTACCCTGCATAAGATAAACCTCACCTATAGGAAGCGCTTCCCTGTTGTCGTCAATCTGCAGGGTTTCTTTTAATTCTTTCTGGACAGATACAGCCAGCCTCTTGCTGTCTTCCGAATTCCTGGGGTAAAAGCTTTGGACCCCCTTATACCGTGATTGGGGGAAACTGTTCAGGTGAATGGAAACATATGCGTCAGCCTGGCTGGAATTGATTATGTCCTTACGGTTTTTTAAGTCAGAGCGTTTTTTGTTCCGAATGGATTTCTTATCCTTGTCATGTATAGACTCATCTACTGCCCTTGTAAGCTGGACTATACATCCTCCCTGCTCAAGGTACCCCTGCAGCTTCAGAACAATATCCAGGTTGATGTCTTTCTCCAATGCCCCTGATTTTCCTATTGCTCCAGGGTCAGGGCCTCCATGCCCTGCATCAAGCACTATAACCTTATTTGTAACAGGAAGTACAACTGTCGGAGCCGTATCTTGCATTGTAACGCAGTATGATATATATGATACTGTCAGCAGAAGGCAAATCATCAGTATATTGTACTTCCTTACCACTAATACCATATCAAGTCCCCCGCCCCATTTTATCTAATTATAGTTATTAACTGGCGGGCACTATTATTACTCACTATAGGAAACCAAAAAATAAAGAGAAACAGGACTGTTCCTCTTTTATTGATACATTACTACTTTCTTCTTAGCGATACTTCCTCTTATCCTTAATGTACACGCTTCCCTCAAGCATCTTAGCCTTCTTTTTTACTTCTGCAGCTATCTCTGCAATTTGTACAGGGCTGTACAAAACGCGTGCCTCATTGGTAACCACAGCAATAGAAATGGTCATTATGGGAAACTCCATTGTCTGACCAAGTCTGTTCATGGTTGTAATATATCCTTTTTCCCTGTCTTCATCGGAATACAGTTCAACCATCTTACTGTCAAAATCCTGTATTATTCCTTCACTTATTTCAGCAGCCTTTTCGGGAATGGTAATTACCACAAAGTCATCACCGCCGATATGGCCTATGAAATCTCCGTCATTACCTATCATTTGTACATTGGATAGTATAATATCGGCAGTAAGCTTTATAGCCCTGTCACCACTCGAAAAACCATATACATCGTTATATGCCTTGAAATTATCCAAATCAAGATAGAGAACTGCAAACTGCTCCTCCCTGGCAATCCTCTTATTGATTTCGGCATGTATTTCGATATTACCTTGAAGGCCTGTAAGTGGGTTAGCCCACCTGTTCCTATCTATTCTTCTAAGGGTGTTTTTAACCCTGCTTACCAGTTCCCTATGGTTGAAAGGCTTGAATATGTAATCATCAACACCAAGTTCAAGTCCCATAAGTTTATCTTCTTCATTATCCTGAGCGGTAAGCATGACAATAGGCATCAGGTTATTGCTCTCATCGTCCCTCAATACCTTGCAAACCTCAAAACCATCCATTCCCGGCATTACTACGTCAAGGATAACCAGGTCGGGCTTTTCTTCCCTGACCTTCTGAAGTCCCTCCAGGCCATTTCTGGCAACTACTACTTCATACCCCTCTTCAGTCAGCATCTCAGTGATAATACTTACTGTTAATTCTGTATCGTCTATAACTAGTATTTTTTTCTTAAACATATATTTTCCCCCTGAACAGGCAATAAACACTTTAATAAGACTATTATAATACAAATTCAGTACAAATAAAATGTATTTATATATTTTTTATATATAGGGGTACAAGTTAGTGTATCAAGAAATTTTGGTGGTAAGATTTCGGTTTCAGTTACATATCTTATATTGATACCAAGGTTGGGAGGGATACCCTTGTCTCATAGAACCCGCTATTCCAAGCATTACATATCTTTAACCGAAGAAGATACAGGATTCCGCCTGTCAGGCACGCCTAAAGGTTTGGCCAGATTCGAAACCAACAATGACCAGTGTAGTTTTTCTCTGCGCACCGAATACCTGAAACCACCTGCCGATGGATATACATATGACTGTTATTTCATAGCCTCGCGCCCTGCCAGATTTAAATTTATATCTATGGGAAGTATTGAAATAACCAATGATAAGGGCAAGCTCTCCTCGTCATTCTCACCCTGGGATGTTAATAACTCGGGACTTTCTCTGGAGGATTTTAACGTAATAGCAGTTGTCTGCAAACCGGAGAATATAGAATATGATAAAAGGGTTATTGTTCCTCTTGTTGGCTATAGGCATGGTAAAGTGGGCTGGAGGGAAGAATTCGAATCAAGTATCCAGCCGAAAGACGCTGAGGATGTCAAAGTAAATGAAGACATAACTTCTCAGGATAAAAATCCTGAGAACTCTCAAACCAGGCCAGGCAGTAAACCTGAATATGATTATGCCAGCCAAATTCCAGTTGATATCCCGATACTCTCCGGGTTTGGTGCGACTAATTTCGATAAACCGGAAGACTTCCGCCCAGAAAAACAATGGGGGCATTCAGCTGAGAGCTTTGATATGCATTACCCTCTTCAGTATTCAGGCAGTTCAACGCTGATTGAACACCACCCTGTATACTTTCCATTCACAATTGAGAGGATAAAAAAGCTTGAGAATCTGCTATCTATGTCTTTTTCAGAATGCAAACCTTTTTTTGCAGCTGGAGATTCAACCAGATGGTGGAAGGTCAAAAACCATCAACTGCTAAAACGTATACTTCATACCTCGGGTTATCCGAATCTTATGCTTGCAAGCAGTTATTTGAATACCTCATATTATGTTTATGGTTACTATATTGTGGGTATAGATTACTGCACAGGGTCATACAGATTCGCTTACGGTATTCCGTCTCTATATGGTATAGACCCTAAACCGGGAGGCATTGCATGCATATGGAGATCAGAGGGCAATAATGGAGAACTGTATGGTGAATTCGGATACTGGATATTGAAGATTGATATGGTTAGTGCAAATACAGGATAATAGGCAGGAGTTCCTGCCTATTATCCTGTATCCTTATTCCTCCAGCCTTTGCATAAGTGAACTGTGCTCATCCATTATCTCCTTCGGCAGCCTGTCGCCGAACTCATCAAAGAAGGTCAGCTGTGTCTTGAGTTCTTCTTTCCAAACAACCGTGTCAACATCCAGGAGTGATTGGACCGACTCAAGGGATAAATCCAGTCCTTCAAGGTCAAGGCCATCAACTGCAGGAACATAACCTATAGGGGTTACATCCGCTTTGCCTTCACCTTCGCAGCGTGAGATTATCCATTTAAGAACACGCAGATTTTCACCAAATCCCGGCCAGATGAACTTTCCATTATCATTGGTACGGAACCAGTTCACATGGAATATCTTAGGCGGATTGGGTATCTTCCTGCCCATTTCCAGCCAGTGTCTGAAGTAGTCAGCCATATTGTATCCGCAGAACGGAAGCATAGCCATAGGATCACGTCTGACAACACCCACGGCACCTGTTGCTGCCGCAGTGGTCTCGGACGCCATTGTAGCTCCTACAAACACACCGTGCTGCCAGTTAAACGACTGGTAGACCAATGGAGCGACCTTTGCACGCCTTCCTCCAAATATCATAGCCGATATTGGAACTCCTTCTGGATTCTCCCACTCAGGAGAAATTGAGGGGCACTGCCTAGCAGGAACTGTAAACCTTGAGTTCGGGTGAGCTCCAGGTTGGCCACTGTTAGGACTCCAGGATTCGCCCTTCCAGTCAATACCATTTTCGGGCGGCTCCTGGTCAAGCCCTTCCCACCACACCGTACCATTCGGTGTCTCAACTACATTTGTATAAATTGTATTTTTCTGAATAGCTGCAAGCGCGTTTGGATTGGTTTTTGAACTGGTGCCGGGCACCACCCCGAAAAAGCCTGCTTCAGGGTTGACAGCCCATAGGCGTCCATCTTTCCCTATCCGCATCCAGGCTATATCATCTCCAACCGTCCACACCTTATAACCTTTCTGTGAAAGCGGCGGGACAAGCATTGCCAGATTTGTTTTCCCGCAGGCACTTGGAAATGCAGCAGCAACATATGACGTCTTACCCTCAGGGTCCTCTATACCAAGTATCAGCATATGCTCGGCCATCCAGCCTTCTTTCCATCCCATGTGGCTGGCTATGCGGAGTGCAAAGCATTTCTTTCCTAAAAGCACATTGCCGCCATATCCAGAACCTACGCTCCATATTGTTTTATCTTCAGGAAAGTGGCATATAAATCTTCTTTCGGGATTTAAATCTGCTTTGGAATGAAGCCCTTTAACAAAGTCGTCAGAATCTCCCAGCTGGTCCATAGCTACTTTTCCCATACGGGTCATGATTCTCATATTCAGAACCACATATATGCTGTCGGTAAGCTCTACTCCTACCCTGCTGAATGGTGACCCTTCCGGTCCCATAAGATATGGAACCACATACATGGTTCTTCCCCTCATTGAGCCATCAAATATCTTGCCAAGCTTGTCATAGGCTTCAGCAGGTGACATCCAATTGTTATTGGGCCCTGCATCTTCCTTCTTCGATGTACAAATGAATGTAAGGTGTTCAACTCTGGCCACATCGTTTACAGCTGTCCGGTGGAGATAACATCCAGGTAGTTCTTCCCCGTTCAGTTCCTTTATCTCCCCTGTCCTGCAAGCCTCATCCTCAAGTCTCTTTCTTTCTTCTTCCGAACCGTCCAACCATACAATTTCGTCCGGCTTTGTAAGCTTTGCCATTTCTTCAACCCAGCGTGATACTGCTTTGTTGTTATACATAGAAAACTCCTTTCTAAAGAAATTGGATTTGAACCGTACTTTCTTACGGTCTACCATCAGATTGGTTTTTCAGGTCCATAAGGTATTTAATAAGAACTCTAAAAATATACGTTCGAAATATGACAAGCAGTGCATTTAACATTATACTTTAATATTTAAATATTTTAAAGGCTATATTTGATATTCTTCTTTTGCACTGTAGACTTGATATTACCGGGCTAATGTATTTACAATTTTAACATAATCCGATATGGATAGAGCCTCCGGTCTCAGCGTTCCCTCTACACCAATTGAGTCCAATATTTGGTTGAGCTCAGTTTTATTATATGAAAACAGGCCTGAATTGGATATACTGTTCAGTATGGTTTTTCTCCTTTGACTGAACAGGGCTTTAATAAACCTGAAAAAGAGTACCTTGTCCCTGACATCATACTGCGGCACACCATATACATCAATTTTAACTACGGCAGAAATAACCTCTGGTCTTGGAATAAATGACTCAGGGGGTACATCCCGGACTATAGATGGTGAACCATAATAAGATACTGCCAGGCTCAAAGCACCGTATTCCTTTCCTCCGGGGTCGGCACTAATCCTCCGGGCAACCTCTTTCTGAACCATTACGATTATGGTTTTTAACCCCAGGTCTTCCTCAAGCAGTTTCATAATTACCGGCGAAGTAATATAATACGGAAGGTTGGCAACCACCTTTACATTACCTTTGTGTTCAAGCCCATTTATTAAATTTTTCAAATCCAGCTTAAGTATGTCCTCGTGAATTACTCTATAATTATTGTATTCATTTAAAGTGCTTTCTAGTATATTAATAAATCTCCGGTCCAGCTCTACTGCAATAACTTCTCCTGCTCTTGCACACAGCTCTGCCGTAAGCACTCCTAGTCCTGGCCCTATCTCAATTACAAGGTCATCTTTCTGAAGCTCTGCAGCAGCAGCAATGGAGTCCAATACCTGCCCATCGATTAAAAAATTTTGCCCCAGCTTCTTATTGGGATGCAAATTATATTTTTTCAATATACTTCTGGTCTTTAGTTCCAGTTGATTCATATCCACTCCTGATTAATATACATAAACATAGCCGAAAATTTCCTATTACTCTCAAGAAATCTCCGGCTTTATTTTTATTGTCTTTTGAAAAGCTTATCCTATGTATTATTCAAGCACATACACCTTTACCGGCCGTCTCCCCCAGAAATCTACCTGTTCTTTGGTTTCAAAGTAGAGGTCTACCTTGTTTCCCTTTATTGCCCCTCCGGTGTCGGCAGCTAGAGATAATCCATAGTCGGGTACTTTCCCATCCAGGCTTTCAACGTACAGTCTTGTGCCTAATTTTATTACTCTAGGGTCTACAGCCACTATACCTTTTCTGGTTCTTATACCGGAGGCTGTTATACCGTACTCTGGATGCCCCGGATGCTTGCCGGTACTTTCATAGCTATTGTCATATGCTGTAGCACTCATTACTATGCATTTCTTATACCTGAGCTTATCTCCCCTGGATGTAACAAGGATTGATGAAGTCCCATACTCTACTACCTTGCTGACAGGTTCGGCAACTACTTCCTTGCTTATTAAGGTACGACTTACTTCTTCTCCGTCCCTGTATACAACCCGATAGCTTTTCTTCACCGTACCATTCTTTCCTTCTTTTACTACCCTTGTTTCTCCTCTGCCAAGCTTACTATTAGCCTTTCTTTCAACCTCATAGGGAACTTTGCTCTTCTCTACTTCAATTTTCTCTATAGTGTTATTCTTATCTTCCTCTATTATGTTTTGAAGACTATATCCCCTTACCACATCTTCACTGAGCTTTACTAGATATCCATCAGCACTTGCATCCGTACTGCTTTCCACTTTCGCTACACTCGATACCGAATCGCTTATATCAATAGCGCATAATGGTCCAACCAGGCTGTCAGGATCGGGTTTTACGATGTCATCTTTATCAAGTTCAATTTCATTTTCTTTAAGTACATCACCAACTGTCTTTCCCATGGTTTTTACAACTATCTTTGTACCCTTGTTGTTAATTTCAACTTTTTTTACCTGTGAAGCATAGACAAACATACTCACAAGCGAGGCAAGAGAAACTGTAAACAAAATAAGGACCAAATGCTTCCATCCCCACTGCCTCTTATTATTATTATCAAACTTCAAAATACTTTTCCCTCCCAAACGTTAATTTAAGGGGCCAGGTTAATTTTATTCCTTTTTGGTTATTTTGTCAAATCTTTGGATACAGTGCCCTATTTTTCTAATCCTGAATATATTATTATCCATTAATGGAATAATTATGTCCAAAAACTCTCAGTATTTTTAGACAGTCATAATAACATTATATCATATTACATAAGATAATGGAATGTTAACTGGATGAAATAGGTTGGAGGAACAGTCTTTTTGCATTCCCAGTAGTTATTTCTGCAGCTTCTTCTACTTGAACACCTTTAATCTGAGCAATTTTCTCGGCTACCAGCCTGACAAACGAAGAATTGTTTCTGCGCCCCCTGAAAGGTTCGGGCGTCAGGTAGGGACAATCGGTCTCAATAAGTATTCTGTCCATTGGCATATTTCTGAGAACTTCAACTGACTTTTTAGCATTTTTAAAGGTAACAGGACCTGCAAATGAAATATAGAAGCCCAGATTTAGAAGCTCTTTTGCCATGTCCCAGCTTCCGGAAAAGCAGTGGAATACACCAGACGCTTCAAATGGGGCATGGCTTTTAACCATTTCCAATGTATCTTCGTGTGCATCCCTGTTATGAATAATTACCGGAAGCTTTAAGTCCTTAGCTATGGACAGCTGTTTTGAAAACCAGAATTTCTGAACCTCTCTGGGTGAAAAGTCATAGTAATAATCCAGGCCTATTTCCCCCAGGGCAGCAACCCTGGGGTGATTGCACAGTTCAATGATTGTTTTTTCGTCGTCATTCTGAAGCTTTGCAGCTTCATGCGGGTGAACCCCGGCAGCTGCAAAAACAAAGTTGAATTTCTCAGAAAGCTCTATGCTCTTTCTGGAAGATGCAATATCCGAACCGGCATTCAGGATGTACCTTACTCCGCTGTTGTATGCGCTTTGAATTACTTCCTCTGCATCTTCACTGAATCTCTCATCATCATAATGGGCATGTGAATCAAATAACTCCATTTTATCACCGCTTTCTTATTTAACCTTCGCACCCGGCTCTATATCTCCGTAAATAGTTGCAAGAGTTAACTCTTCACCCTTGCTGGCAGCCAGTATCATTCCCCTTGACTCTACACCCTTAAGCTTCACAGGCTTAAGATTCGCTACGAGGATAACTTCCTTCCCTACAAGGTTCTCAGGGGAGTAATGCTTAGCAATACCTGAAACCACTGTCCGGGTTTCACCTCCTGCGTCTACCTCAAGCTTAAGCAGTTTATCCGCTCCTTCAATCTTTTCAGCTTTGAGCACCTTTGCCACACGTAGGTCAATCTTTGCAAAGTCGGCTATGGAAATATAGCTGCTTTCAGCAGCAGTCTCCTCTTCAGACTCCTTTTTCGGCTGTTGTACCGGTGAATTATCATGTGCAGACTCAACTTTTATATCCACCCTCGGGAAAATAGCATCTTCCTTTCTCACCTTGGAACCCGCAGGCAGCAGTCCCCATTTTGAAGCCGAATCCCATTCGGTCAGACTGCCTTCACCAATCCCCAGCTGGCTCCAGATTTTCTCCGGCGTTCTGGTCATGAACGGTCTCAATAATACCGAGACTATTCTTATGCTCTCAGCCAGATTGTAAAGCACTGTTCCCAGCCTTGCCTTGTCTGCCGGGTCTTTGCCAAGCACCCACGGCATTGTTTCATCTATATACTTGTTGACTCTAGAAATTGTCTTCCATATCTCGGTCAGTGCAAGATTGAACTGCATTTTGTCCATTAACTCGTTCACTTTCTGCGGGGTTTCCAAAACTATCCGCCTTAGATCATCATCAAAATCCCCACATACATCTGCCTGCGGCAGTTCACCCCCAAAGTACTTTTCAATCATTGCAGCCGTTCTGCTGACCAGATTACCAAGATCATTGGCCAGGTCCGAATTTATCCTGTGTATGAGTGCTTCGTTGGAAAAGTTCCCATCAGCTCCAAAAGGAACCTCCCTCAGCAAAAAGTATCTTATTGCATCAAGGCCGTACTGACCTACAAGTACTTTTGGATCAACAACATTGCCTCTGGATTTCGACATTTTTCCTCCATCCAATATAAGCCATCCATGTCCAAATACCTGCTTGGGCAGTTCCTCACCGAGAGCCATAAGCATTGCCGGCCATATTATAGTATGAAATCTTACAATTTCCTTTCCTACAAGATGTACATCTGCAGGCCAGTATTCCCTATATTTACTGTCATTACCGCTTAGATACCCCAGTGCAGTAATGTAGTTTGAAAGCGCATCAATCCATACGTAAATTACATGCTCCTGGTCAAAAGTAACCGGGATTCCCCATTTGAATGTGGTCCTGGATACACAAAGGTCTTCCAGTCCCGGTTTCAGAAAGTTATTCAGCATTTCATTCTGACGGGAGACCGGCTGAATAAATTCAGGGTTTTCCTCTATGTGTTTTATCAGTCTGTCCTGGTATTTTGACAGCCTGAAGAAATAGCTTTCTTCCTTCACAAGCTCTACATCCCTGCTGCAGTCGGGACATTTTCCGTCCGCAAGCTGCCGCTCTGTCCAGAAGGCTTCACAGGGAGTACAATACCAGCCCTCATATGTACTCTTATATATATCCCCCTGGTCATACAGCTTCTTAAATATCTTCTGCACCACTTCTTCATGTCTCTTCTCTGTGGTTCGGATAAAGTCATCATAGGATATATCCATGACCTCCCACAGTTCTTTTATCCCGGCAACAATATGGTCAACATATTGTATTGGGCTTAATCCTTTTTCCCTTGCAATACGTTCAATTTTCTGCCCGTGCTCATCAGTGCCGGTTAAAAACATTACATCATAGCCGCGCAGTCTCTTGTACCTGGCCATTGCATCTGCCGCAACAGTGGTATATGAGTGACCTATATGCAGTTTATCGCTAGGATAATAGATTGGTGTAGTTAAATAGAACGTTTTTTTATCCATATTAGTACCTCCCTTGGCTACTAAATCCACAATTAGTTATTGATTAATATACTTGTATTCTGCCCATTTTTCAAGTAGTTTTTCTATTAGAGTTTCATTAAACCTTCCATAGGCTGAGAAATATAACCGGAGTTTGCTTTCAAGACTTTTGTCTGATAAAATTCCAGAAAAAACTAGAATTTCTTACAATATATATTATAATGGTATGTATAAACAATAAAAGTAGGAGACTAACTATATGAAGTCAATAGAAAAAGATTAAAAAGCATAAAACTTTTTAATATAGAATTGAACCTTGAAAACTGCATGACGAAATAAGCATC
>NZ_JAWLCK010000039.1:7923-23114 GCF_041687175.1 Lutispora sp. | reverse complement strand
GATGACAAGGAGCTGATTGATAAGGTTTCAAAGCTGGTCCGATGGCATATGCAGATTCTTTTTGTGGTCAAGGACTTGCCCTTTGCAGATCTGGGAAATATGATGAAGCAGGTTTCATATAAAGAAATTGCTTTATTAGGTATCTGCGACAGACTGGGAAGAGGAGAATTGACCGAAGAGCGCATCCAAAAGGAAAAGGATACTGTTGAATTGTTTATCCGCAAATGCGAAGAAAGGCTAAATGTATTTAACCACTAAAAGACACTCATAACTAGAGAATAAGCATATGTGTAGTTCACATGGGTATTGATTTTGGTAACTCTAAAGCTCATATCCCAAGAAAAATCTAACGCCTCCCAAAGGGCCTCCATGCCCTGGAAGGCTTGGTCAGCATCCGTGCTACTCATACGATTTTTCTAAGGATACTTCGCTAAGAGTAACTAGCAAAATCAATAAATATGTTCACTTGCGCATATGCTTATTCTCTAGTTACTATAGCTTTCTTAGATACAAAAGTTGTCATCCTGAGCTGCAAGCGAAGGATCTTATACCCTAGAGGAATACCCAAAAAAACTCGTATCTCGTGTCTCGCATCAAGACCCTGGGGAAATACCCTAGGCAACGCAGCCTATATTTTAGTGTCTTTTAGTGTTCTGAACTAAAACACCCCGCCGTGTAAATCCGTGTTCTTCAAATTAACCCCAGAGAACTACCCAAGCTCTCGTAACCCGCAACTCGTAACGGGACGGGAAAGGAATACACAAGGCTACGCAACTCGCATCAAGACGGAATAGGAATACCCTAAGCTTGCTATATAATACAACTTATAATCTCATCAAGACTGATATTTTTGAAGTAATTATCCACATTGACATCTTTCAGAGCACTTCGTATATCATTTTCCTCATATCGTTTGCCTTTGAGCAGGTTCTCGATTTCTTCCAGGTTGCCGCTGCCGAAGAAATCACCATAGAATCTAATATCCTGGATTATTCCATCCTTCACATTTGATAAAGTTTCAATTTTGCCGCTGGCAAATCTCTTGGCCTGTTTTACGTTGAACTCCGGTGACTCACCATAATTCCATTCCCATGTAAGATACTTATTTTTCATTAAAGAATTTATGTTATTCAAATCCGCTTCAGAAAGCTGACTTTCTTTTAACTCAGTATCTTCATCAAACATGTACTTTAATAGCAGTTCCTTAAACTCCATGACTGTAATGGCCTGAGACATATAGTCCTTTATGTTTGTGACTCTGGCCCTTACGGATTTCACACTTTTGGATTGAAATTTATCCTCAGATACCTTTAATGCCTTAGACAGCACATCCATCTTTGAATCGAAGAGCAAGGTTCCATGATGAAGTAGTTTTCCGTGCTTTACCAGTTGTGCGTTGCCAGAGAACTTTTTGCCATCTATGGTTATATCATTTCGACCGGATAGCTCAGACTCCACACCAAGCTTTTTCAAAGCCTTTATAATAGGTATAGTGAATTTGCTGAAATCATAATCCGCCCTTTCCATACCCTTTATTATGAAGCTGTAATTTAGATTTCCCAGGTCGTGGTATACTGCTCCTCCACCTGTAATCCTTCTTACTACATTTATATTCTTTTCCTTAACATATTCGGAATTTATTTCTTCTGCTGTATTCTGATGCTTCCCTACAACGATTGTATTGTCATTTTGCCATAGGAGAACATAATTCTCATTATCATCAAGATTAAACAAATACTCTTCAAGAGCTAGGTTGAAATAAGGATTATTACTTTCGTTCTTTATGTATAGCATAAGATACTCCTTCCTATGATTTTTATATAGTATTATAGCATAAGAAGCAGCTTCATTGAACTTATGACGAAAAGTTAACGATAAAGCAATTTGTACTTTACAATGATATAAAAATAGCAGCGTAAGCTGCTAAAAATTAATCTTGTTTTTTATTATGTCGTTTTTCATATCGTTAGCTTCTTTCAAGTATTTATATGCTTTTTCATATTCTCCCATCTGGTGGTATAAATCAGAAGCAGATTCTAAGGCAAAAGTAAAGCAATGGAGGATCTGTAGAAAGAGTAACCAATTTTGTACCACCTGAATAAAATGATACTAAATGATTAAAAGGTGGGATAATATGTATAAAGAGTATGATGATGAATTTGACAGATCAGAAGAATTTGAAGATAACATGGATGATTTTGTCTGCCCTCTGATGAGACAGGGCCCCTTTAACCAGTTTGTACCTCCTTTTGGACCAGGCTTCCAAGGGCCTCCATCAGGCGGACCTTTCCAAGGCCCTGCTTCAGGACCACCATCAGGACCTCCTCCAAGTTTTGTACCACAGCAGCCAACTTCTGGAGGAATCGGAACATTTGCTGTAGATCCAGGTGCTATCAGAAGATGTACCTTTAGATTTGTATTTATATGGCCTGAAAGGGGAAGAGGATTCTGGGCATTCTTGGTGTTTGTAGGCCGTCGTTCTGTATCAGGTTGGAGATGGAATGGACGCAGATGGGTATACTTTGGAATGGATCTGAGAAGAATTAGAAGCTTCGAATGCTTTTAAAAGCGGAGAAATGTACTCCGCTTTTTTTGTGTATTTATTGAAATTACAAAGCTACTGGATTATTCTATATATAGGGGTACAAGAAGAAATTATTGGAATATAATAGGGGGTCTAGCAAATGACTAGAATAATAGTTGACAGTACATGTGATTTGCCTGATGAATTGATTGAAAGGTATGATATAAGAATGTTACCTCTCACAGTAAGCATAAACGGGAAAGAATATATGGATAAAGTGAATATAAAAGTGGATGAAGTATATGAATCAATGAGAAAGGGCATATGTCCTAAAACATCCCAACCAAACCCATCAGATGCTTACAATTTATTCAAGGAATGCGTTTCTAAAGGTGAGGATTTTATATTCCTATCTTTTTCTTCCAAATTATCAGGCACTTACCAGACTATATGCTCAATAGTTGAGGATTTGAAAAAACAGTATAATAATATAAAAATGGAAGTCATAGATACAAAATCCGGCTCTTTGGCTACGGGCTTGATTGCATTGCAAGCCTCAAAGCTTTTGCAAGCTGGAAAAAGCTTTGATAATGTTATTAATGCTGTAAAGAAAATGATTCAACATGTAGAGCATGTGTTCACTATAACCGATTTAAGCTGGCTTACAAAGGGCGGAAGGATAAGTAAGAGCCAGGGCATAATTGGTAATATGATGAACATAAAGCCTATCCTCCATGTTAATGACGGTGTAATGGAAGTGATACAAAAGGTCAGGGGAAAGAAGAAAGCTTTAAAAGCAATATTGGATATTGTAGAAGAGAGGATGAGCAAATTCCCTAATCAGATTATAGGAATAAGCCACGCTGATGATATTGATACTGCAAAAGAACTACAAGCCATGATTCAATCGAGAATGGGAGAAGCAAAGGTTATTGTCAGCAAGATAGGCAGTGTATTAGGTTCTCATCTAGGAATTGGAGGAGTAGGAGTATTCTTTTTTAATGATAAGATTGAATCATACATAGAGTAAATATTAATCATATTTAGGAAATGGCTTTGATACATAAGATAATAGAAGAAAAAAATAATAAGTGATTATATTGTTGGTTGTGGAATGGAAAGCTCAAGGAATTATTTCTATAAATGAGGTAATTTCTTGAGTTTTCCATTCCATTTTTTTACTGGGTAAAAAAAGCATGATTTTTTTTGTAAATACTTATAATATAGGATATTAAAGCATAAGGAGGACTAAAATGAGAATACAAATAGTTCCGGTAATTATGATAATCATATATATGATAGTATTGTTTTCCATAGGCTATCTGACAAACAAGCTTACCATTAAGAATAGCGCAGATTATATGCTGGCAGGAAGAAGAATGGGAATATTCATGGTGGCGGCTTCGCTATCAGCCAATAATATAGGTGGGGGAAGTACCACGGGTGTAGCAGCAAAAGCCTTCGCAGGGTGGGGATTGAGCGCTGCCTGGTATGTATTAGCCGCTGCAGTAGCCATGATTCCATTGGCTTATTTTGCACCGAGGATTCGCAAGACTATGGCGGTGACCATACCGGAAGTAGTAAATCGGCGGTTTGGAAATGCAGCTGGAACCTTTACAGCAATACTTAATGTGGTATCCTTGTTTTGTCTAACAGCATCTCAGATTATGGCTGCTGGTTCTGTTGTGAGTGCATTGACTGGAATACCACTAAATGCATGTATTTTATTAGCAGCCTTTATTGTTATTGTTTACACCACCATAGGCGGTATGCTGGCAGATGCAATAGCGGATGTGGTGCAGTATCTTATAATATTCTTCGGATTGTTGATATCTCTTCCATTTATTATAAGTGGTGCAGGAGGTTGGGCTGTAATATCAGCCAAGTTACCTCCGGCAGACCTGAATTTTACAAAAGTAGGTGCAGTTACTATCATAGGACTAATATTCAACTATTTCTGTACTTTCCTTTCGGGGCCGGAAATGGTAAGCAGATTCTCTTCTTCAGAGGATGAAAAGACAGCACAGAAAGCTTCCATAATGTCAGCCATTATGATGGCATTGTTGGCATTCATACCTACTATAATAGGCCTGGTTGCCCTGGCAGAGAATCCAGGGCTAGATGAAGGAACAGGTACCACTGCTCTAATGTATGCAACATCAACCTATGCACCTTCCTGGATTACCGGAGCAGTTGCAGCAGCTATTGTTGCGGCTACCATGTCCAGTGCAGATTCTAACTTGTTGTGTGCTTCTACAATACTTATTAAGGACATTTATCAAAGATATATTAACCCTGAGGTGGAAGACAGAAGGCTAATATTTCTTACGAGGTTCAGTAATATAGTCATATGTACTATTAGTGCTGCAATAGCTTTATTTAATATCAGTTTAGTAACCCTAAACCTATTTGCTTTTGCTTTAAGGTCTGCAGGACCCTTCGCGGCTTATGCATTAGGATTAACGGTAAAAGATGCTACAAGAAATGCAGGGATAGTTTCCATTATAGTAGGATCCATAGCAGTACTTTTTTGGCAATTACAAGGATCGCCGTTTGGAATATTACCGATAGTGTTCGGAAGCACTCTGGGAATCGTATCCTTCTTCTTGGTTACTTGGATAGAAAGGAAAATGGGCAAACCACCAGCACCATCAGCTTACAAATAGAGTGTAGAATATATGAGGGATTATTATGTTTGTACCAAATAGAGTGATTTTTGAAAAAGATGCTTTACAATATAGCAAAGCCATAGAGCTATTTGATTATTTTCGCAGCAAGGGCATAGAAATAATAACCTTGAATTCAAATAGAGTCCAAGGTATACCAGGAGATAATCTGGCAGAAAAATATGCAGAGGGGAAAAGAACTTTGGTCATCGGTGTGAGGAAGACTCTTAAATTCCAAACATGTAAACCCTCTGCTCATTTTCAGCTTCCCTTGGTATCGGGCTGTGTGGGACAGTGTGAGTATTGCTATTTGAATACTCAACTGGGGGATAAGCCATATATAAGGGCATATGTAAATATTGACGAGATTCTTGAGCAGGCAGGCAAATATATTAAAGAAAGAGGAGATGAGATAACCATATTTGAAGGAGCCGCAACATCTGATCCCCTTCCTGTTGAGCCTTATACCAAGGGGCTGACAAAAGCAATTGAATTTTTTGCCAAGCAAGCCAAGGGACGATTCCGGTTTGTCACAAAATTTGCAAATGTTGAAGACTTTATAGATGTGGAGCATGGGGGACACACATCTGTCAGGTTTAGCCTAAACATAAATGAGGTAATTAAAAGCTATGAACATAAAACCCCATCTGTCAGGAAAAGGATAGAAGCTGCCAGCAAGGTGATAGAAAAGGGATATCCAACTGGATTTCTCATAGCTCCAGTCTTTTTGGAAGGAGATTGGAAAAAAGAATATGACGCTCTTCTTAAAATACTAAAAGATAATATCTCCCATATGCCAAACAAGGATATAAGTTTTGAAATCATATCCCATAGGTTTACTACCAAAGCCAAGAATAGAATTTTGCAGGTATTTCCTGAGACTACTCTGCCTATGAATGAAGAAAATAGAAGCTATAAATATGGACAGTTTGGATATGGGAAATATATATACAATAAGGAACAGATAAATGATATGAAGGAATTTTTTTGGGAAACAATAACAAATTACTTCCCTGAGGGCAAAATATTGTACATAATATGACATTATTTATTGAAATTATTAAATCAGATTAGTAGCAGAGATAAGCCCCTCTTAATAGATTGTAATAGAGAAGTGCAATCTATTTAATCGGGGGTTTTTTTATGTTACCATATAAAACCGAACCAGTATTGCTGGAGAAAATATGGGGTGGGCGGAGATTAATTGGCTATAATAAAAGTTTCTCAGGCAAAATTGGAGAGAGCATAGAATTTGATGGACAAAAAATGGGGATACCTCTTGTAATAAAGCTTATAGATGCTTGGGATAATTTATCTATACAAGTACACCCCGATAAGGAAACCGCATCGGAGCTAAATGACGGAACCTGCGGAAAAGATGAATTGTGGGTTGTTCTGGATTGTGAGGAAGGATCAGAAATTTATTGCAATTTCAATGATAATTATGATAAAAAAACTATATATGATGCTGCATTGGATGGTTCCATAATTAAATTGATGAATAAGATAAATGTAAAGAAGGGTGATTGTATTTTCCTGCCTTCTGGAACTGTTCATGCTTTGGGTAAGGGAGTTCTGGTTTATGAGCTTCAGCAGGCTTCCAATATAACATATAGATTATACGATTGGGATAGAGTAGAAAATGGCAAGAGAAGAGAACTTCATATAGACAAAGCTCTCAGAGCTATAAAGATTGACAATTATATATCCGCTGAAAACATCATAAACATATATGATAAAGAAAGCATGAATAGCAGATTGATTTCTATAGGGGAATATGAACATTTCGGCGCTAAATTTGTTACATTGAAAAATGAAGAATCCATTATGCAAAGGTGTGATGAAGTAAAAATAATAACTGTGATTTCAGGTAAAGGAGTTTTGTGCTTCAGAGGCAAAAGAATGACTCTAAAAAAGGGAGATACATTTGTCATACCGGCGGATTCTAATGAATGTGTATCAATAATAGGAAGTGGCTTATTAAGATTCATTGAAAGCTGGCCAATAAATGCAAATCTTTAGGTTTGACATAGAACATTCTACTATGGTAGCATTTAAAATATAACAAGGCAAGGTGTTAGCATCTGTCTTAATTTCAACAAACATTGTTTTACAAGTAAGATGGTATCGGAAAGAGGTGTTGCGTATGTCTGAAGACATGAGATTTGAAACTAAAGCAGTAGAGAATAAAAGATATATTGATTGGAATAAGTTGAATTGTAAAAAGTTAGTTTATAATAAGAGATTATCTGGAAAGTTCAGATTATATTTAAGCGACAAAGGTGCTTATAAAAAAGCCTTTGAAATAATAGCAAAAAAGAGATTTATCAATCATTGATACAAATAGGCTGCAAAGCCTATTTTTTTTTACTTTTTGAGTAAACTATATTATGCTATCACACTGCTCATGAAAAATTCTATGGTTATATTTTATGATTTGTTGTAAAAAATAAGAGTTGATGAGGTTAGGAGGGTTTGAGAATTGATTAAAAGTAAGAGTTTGAATTTGGAACAGCAGAAGTATAAGAATTTTGCCCAACAAAGAGAACCCAAAAGACCAGTTGTTACCAACTGCATCAAAGCGTTTATCGTAGGTGGTAGCATATGCGCCTTTGGTCAATTGATACAGTATTTTTATATAAACAACTTTGGCTATACAGAAAAAAATGCAGGAGATCCAACTGCTGCTACACTTATAATAATATCGGTTTTGCTAACCGGACTAGGGGTTTATGATACAATTGCTCAATGGGCTGGGGCAGGCACTGCAGTACCTATAACAGGTTTTGCCAATACTATTTCTTCTGCTGCCATAGAACATAGAAGTGAAGGATATGTTCTAGGTGTAGGTGGAAACATGTTTAAGGTTGCAGGACCTGTAATTGTGTTTGGAACCTTTTCTGCCTTCGCTGTTGCTGTAATAAAAATGTTGATTAACTATCTGGGAGGAATGTAAATGGTTAAAGGCAATCAAAGCTTCATATTTCAATCTAAGCCTGTAATTATTTCTTCTGCAACTGTTGGAGGTCCTTTGGAGGGAGAAGGTCCATTGGGGGAGGATATAGATATATTGTATGATGATCCATACATGGGTCAGGACAGTTTTGAGAAGGCGGAGAAGTTGATGCTGGAACAAGCAGCTACTAAGGCATTAGAAAAAGCAGGGGTAAGCAAATATGATGTTGGTTTGTTTATCAGCGGTGATTTAATAAATCAAATTATATCAAGCAGTTTTGCTGCAAGGACCATAGGTATTCCTTATCTTGGCATATATGGAGCATGTTCCAGTTCAATGGAAGGTCTCAGCATAGCTGCATGCTTCGTAGATGGGCAAAAAGTCAGATATGTACTTACTGGGGCATCGAGTCATAACAACTCTGCAGAAAAGCAATATAGATACCCTAATGAGTATGGTGCTCAGAAACCACCTACATCTCAATGGACTGTTACAGGAGCAGGAGTATGCCTGCTGGCTTCCCAAGGCAATGGTCCTAAAGTTACAGCAGCAACAATAGGAAGGATAGTGGATATGGGACTTACTGATCCCTTTAACATGGGAGCGGCTATGGCGCCTGCAGCTGTCGATACCATAGAAGCACATTTTAGAGACTTAGGTATAGAACCAGATTATTATGACCTGATAGTTACAGGGGATTTGGGAGCAGTAGGGCACAAAATTGCCCTTGATAGATTGAAAGAAAATGGAACTAATCTATCAGAAAAAACCTTTATGGATTGCGGCATGATGATATATGACAGGGAAAAGCAACCTCAGGTTTTTGCTGGAGGAAGCGGATGCGCTAGTTCTGCAGTGACAATATACGGGCATCTGCTTAAGAGGATGAAATCAGGCCAGCTAAAAAAGTTGCTGGCAGTTGCTACAGGAGCTCTTCATTCACCATTATCTTACCAGCAAAAGGAAAGCATACCCTGTATCGCTCATGCAGTTGCAATTGAAATGTGAGGAGGTTTGAATTTGGAAAAGATAATATGGGCTTTTATAGTTGGCGGTTCAATATGTGTCATAGGCCAAATAATGATGGATGTATTCAAGCTCACACCTGCTCATACCATGAGCACTCTTGTAGTAGTTGGAGCTATATTAGGGGGGTTAGGTCTATATGAGCCCCTTGTAAAATTTGCAGGGGCAGGGGCTACAGTGCCAATATCCAGCTTTGGCAATTCCCTTTTAAAAGGGGCACTGGAAGAGCTCAATGAACATGGGGCAATTGGTGTATTAATCGGCATATTCAAGCTTACCAGTGCAGGTATATCATCGGCTATAATATTTGGGTTTATAGCATCTTTGATATTCAAGCCAAAGGGGTAAATTTCTCCATCTAATTCATTAATTTATATTCTTTATTCACAAGAATAAAGTTTCCTTTAATCCCTGAGGTCAAATATATTTCTTTATTCGTAGTAACAAATATGGCTTCTGTGTTATCCAGGTTTTCAATAAGGTCCATACCCTTATCTAAACCCAATAAAAATACAGAAGTGGAAAGACCATCGGCATCAATTGATTTATCTGTAATTATTGATACTCCTGCTAAACCATTATCTGCCGGGAAACCGGTCTGAGGATCCAGTATATGATGATATCTTACGCCATCCTTCTCGAAGTATCGTTCATATATCCCTGAGGTAACTACCGCTTTATCGACTACTTCAACTATACCTAGATAGTCATTACGAGGATAATATGGATCTTGAATCCCTATTTTCCATGGCTGCTTATTGACATTGGTGCCGAGGGCCATAATATTTCCTCCGAGATTGATGATGGCATGATTGACTCCGCGGTTTTTAAGTATAGTGTATACTTCATCTGCTGCATAGCCTTTGGCTATGCCTCCTAAATCCACTATCATACCGCTTAACTCCAGTTTAGCAGTGTATTTATCTTTGTTTAGGGAAAGCTTATTATAGTCAACAAGATCTAGTTTTTCGGATAATATTGCTTCATCAGGAATTGCAGCATTTGGAGTACCTATATTCCAGAGCTTTACAACGGGTCCTATTGTTATGTCAAATTCTCCGTTGGATAATTGAGAGTAATACTTTCCTTTTTCAAGAACATAAAATGTATCTTCGCTGAGCTTTACTTCTTGTATACCGGAGGCTTCGTTTAATTTAGTAATTTCACTGGGATTTTCGCTGTTAATGCTCATTTTAGCTTCAATTTCACTGATTCGTTGGAAAGCTTCATCAATTATTTCATCCTTTTGATTATCATAAAGAGTTATATTAATCTGGGTGCCGAGCAAATAGTTTGATTTTGTCAAAGGGGTTTCTGATTTAACATCATTGCTGACGCAACCTGATAATAGTGAACCAAATAAGGAGAGTGTTAATAATAATATAATAATTTTATCGATTCTTAGTTTCATAACCAAACCTCCGTTTATAAGTTAAAAAGATTTTTCACAATTGAATTTTATCATAGTATTTGACAATAAACAATTGAATATTATTTGTTCACAAATGTATATAATTTGAATAAGATATGAATATAATTTGAATAAAATAAGTTTTATTTTTATGATAAAATATACATTGAAATATGTCGTAAATAATTATATACTATACTCAGAAATTAATAATTTGGCTCTATTAGTTAGATAAATCTCAAACAACAGGAGCCGATAAATAATATAACAGAGTAAGGATAAAGCCTAATACTGTCAAAGAACTGCATAAAATTTGTATATAAAATAATATGGGACATCAGTAATTATATGTTTGGTACTACGATATTATGCAATACAGCTTATCATTGAAGGCTTTTATTGTCTTTTCTGTTAGCAAATATATCATAGGAGGGGTAAAATGGAAGCAAAAACTAAAATTGTTATTCTTGGCGCTGGTTATGCAGGTGTAGAAGCAGCTAAAGTTTTAAACAAGAGATTTAAAAATGATAACAGCGTAAAAATAACAATGATCGATCGTAACCCATATCATACTCTGCTTACTGAACTCCATGAGATTGCCGGACATAGAACTGAAAAAGAGAGTGTTATGGTAGATCTATACCAGGTTTTCAAAGCTACAAAAGTCGAATTAGTTACAGATGAGGTAGTAAAGGTAGACAGGGAAAAGCAGTTAGTTGTATCTGAAAGGACAAGCTACGAATACGATTATCTTGTTCTTGGTGTAGGCAGCGAACCTGCGTTTTTTGGTGTTCCTGGTGTTAAAGAGAATGGATTTACAATATGGTCTTTAAAGGATGCTTTAAAAATAAGACACCATATTGAAGATGTATTTAGAAGGGCTAGAGAAGAAAAGGACCCAGTTAAGAGGAAGAAACTGTTAACTATAATTGTTGCAGGATCAGGATTTACAGGAGTAGAAGTTGTAGGAGAACTTATGGAGTGGAAGAAGCTCCTTTGCGCTCAGCATGACATTCCAGAATCAGAGGTTTCACTATATAATATTGAGGCTATGCCTAATATACTTCCCATATTGAAACCAAATCTTCAGGAAAAAGCCAAGAGATTTATGGAGAAAAATGGGGTGAAGGTTCTTACCGGTTCAGCCATTGTAAATGCTACAGAAGATGGTATAGAGCTTAAAGATGGAACAAGAATTGATACTGATACTTTGATTTGGACTTGTGGAGTACAAGGCAACTCTTTCAATATGGAAACAGGATTTACAGAAGGAAAGAGAAACAGAGTGCAGGTAAATGATTTCCTACAGACTGTTGATAAGGACAATATATATGCTGTTGGTGATAATGCATATTACGAAATTAATGGAAGGCCAATGCCTCAGATAGTTGAAACTGCTATACAGACAGGTGCATGTGCAGCAAAGAATATAATAGCAGATATTGAAAAGAAGGAAAAACAGAAATTTGAACTAAAAACCCACGGCTTTATGGTTTCTGTAGGAAGCCATTACTGTGTAGCAGAGTTGATGGGAGTTCAGCTAACTGGTTTCTTTGCCATGATGATGAAGCATCTGGTTAACATGCACTATCTATGGGGTGTAGGCGGATTAAGGTTAATATGGAACTATATGAGACATGAATTCTTCCATATGGAAGACAGAAGATCCTTTGTAGGAGGCCACCTATCATTCAGAACTCAAACTCTATGGCTCATACCTCTTAGAATTTATGTAGGAATACTATGGCTTATAGAAGGAATTAAAAAAGTTAATGAAGGCTGGCTGGAACCCGGTAACATTAAGATTGTGCAAGTAGCAGGCGGTTCAGGAGCCACCCAGTTGGCGGAGGCTGCTTCAAGTGCTACTCCTGCAGCAGCAGCGGGACCTACACCAATACTATCAGCACCCCCTGCAATATATCAGTGGTTTATGGATACAGTGGTAGCTCCAAATGCAATGCTATTCCAGAGTGCAGTGGTAATTATGGAAATTTTGATTGGGTTGGCTTTGATAGCTGGATTGTTCACATTCCTTGCTTCAATAGCTTCCATAGGTTTGACAGCCAATTTTGTACTATCAGCTATGGCCGGCTACGATATTCTTTGGTATGTATTTGCTGCTATCGCTTTAATGGGTGGAGCAGGCAGATCCTTTGGATTGGATCATTATGTGATACCATGGATTAAGAAATGGTGGTCTAATACTAAGTTTGCGCGGGAACATCATTTATATTTTGATTAATCTTCAATATCCCGTTACCTTATAAATGGGTAACGGGATTTTTTAAGAAATTATTGAAATAAAATGAATAATAAAATAAAATGAGATAGAGTTTAAATAAAGAGAAACACAGGGTCGGTGATTATTGTGAAATTTAAAAAAGGTGATATGCTTCTGCTTTTGATAATTCTAATTGCAGGCATATCATATCTTGGACTCAATTTTCTATACAAGGATACTGGAGAAAAGACAGCAGTTATTTCTGTTGATGGACAGGAATATGAGAGAATAGATATGAACAGGCTAAATGATGAAAAATTGGTTCATATAGATTTGGCTGAGGGAAGATATATTGATATTGTTATAAATACAGAAGGAGCTTATGTATCTGATGTCATATGTCCCGACAAGATATGTGTAAAAACCGGTGTCATAGATAGAGTGGGTGAGAGCATAGTATGCTTGCCCAATAGAGTTCAGGTATTCATAGAGGGTACAGAAAAACCCGAAGTAGATAGTGTTTCTCAATAGGAAGTGTTATTTTTGAACAAGGTTAGAAAAATGGTATTATTGAGCATATTAATATCTCAGGCATTGGTTCTTCATGTGGTTGAGAGAGCCATACCTGTTCCTGTACCTGTTCCTGGCGTTAAACTTGGTCTTGCCAATATAATAAGCCTCATTACCATCATTTTGTTTGGCTTTAAAGAGGCTGTTTTAGTGGTGACATTAAGAACCCTGCTGGGGTCTATGTTTGGTGGTGGATTATCCAGCTTTCTCTATAGTTTGGCAGGGGGAATATTGAGCACTACTGTAATGGCTTATTTGTATTTAAGACATAAAAATATATTCAGCATACCTACAATAAGCACTGTTGGAGCGGTGTTTCATAATATTGGTCAAATAGGAGTCGCAAGCCTTGTAATATCTAATATCCAACTATTTTACTATCTTCCAGTGCTGCTTATATCAGGAGTAATAACAGGAATTCTGATAGGTTTTACTGTGCAATTTACTGTTGAACCTGTAAAGAAGATTCTAAGGATAGGGGGTGCGTAACCCGTGAAGAATAAAGATTTCTTAGCGGTAGAACTTAGCAAAGTTGAAGAGCATCTATTAAAGACCTTAAAAACAAGAAGTAAAATGGTGGAAGAATCCTTAGAAAGATTCATAAAAAGTGGAGGTAAAAGGCTGAGACCAACTCTAACTATAATAGGGGCTACCTTTGGTGAATATAAAAGCGAAGTAGTGGTGCCTCTTGCTACTTCAATTGAAATAATTCATATGGCCACCCTGATACATGATGATATAGTAGACGATGCGGAGACAAGAAGGGGAACCAGGACAGTACAATCTACACTGGGCAAGAACACCGCAGTTTACTGTGGAGATTTCTTGTTTACAAGGGCTTTTATGCTTATCGCAGATATGGCTGAGATTGATATGATGAAAGATCTCTCTAAGGCTATTGCTTTTATTTGTGACAGTGAAATAGATCAAAATGAACAAAGATACGACCAGACCGTAGATGTGAGAAAATACCTAAAAAGGATAGCAGGCAAGACTGCAGCCCTATTCTCACTTAGCATTGCTGTAGGTGCCCATAAAGCAGGTTGTGACAAAAAAATTACATCTAAGCTTACTAACATTGGTAAGAATATTGGCATGGCATTTCAGATAGTCGATGACATACTGGATTTTACCGGCAATGAAAAAACTGTGGGAAAACCTTTATTAAGCGATGCAAAGCAAGGGATATTTACCTTACCGATAATATATTCATTAAATAGTTCTTATAGGGAGGAAACCATAAAAGCAATAGAGATGATCAAAGATGATGGTGGAGAGAGATTGATGCATTGCGTAATAAATAGCGGAGGACTTGAAAGAACTAAAGGTCTCGCGAGGAAGTTTATCAAAAAGGCATTAAAGATAAAAGATACTTTACCTGATGGTTATGGCAAGGAGGCTATTACAGAAATCATCGAAAGGCAACTAGATAGAAAATTTTAAGGTTAATATATAGGTAATGGTTATGTAGGGACAGGTCTTGCACCTGTCCATTTAACTTGTTAAATATATTATGTAAGGACAGGGTTTCCCCCTGTCCTACTGCGTCTAAAGGTGATATAATGGAAAATGATGAATATACAAAGAGGGGTTGACAAGATGAATTTAATTCAGGCAATATTATTGGGTATAATACAGGGGGTAACAGAGTTCTTGCCTATAAGCAGTTCAGGTCACCTGGTTCTTTTTCAGAAAATATTAGGTGTGGCAGAACCTACCCTCACATTTGGGATTGTGGTACACTTAGGAACTTTGGTAGCAGTTATTGCTGTTTTCTGGAAGGATATAGTATCATTGCTTCGAAAACCTTTTCAGAG
>NZ_JAWLCK010000039.1:1986-7823 GCF_041687175.1 Lutispora sp. | reverse complement strand
TTATGCACCCAAATCCTTGGATTTTTTCTCCTTCATAATGGTTGAAGCTGTGTAGATAAGGACTACAGCAAGTAGGAATAGAATAACAGACATTACACCTAATAAGATATTTCCAGCACCAAAGTGGTTTTTAATAAGGAAAGCTAATGCAGTTAACGTTACTGCAAACATGAATATCATTGGTATCATTGTCATCTTATAATTTTTTCCTGAATTAGCAAGCCATACTGTTACTGCTAACAGTGCAAGTCCTGCGAGCAATTGATTTGCAGATCCGAACATAGGCCAAATCTTTGTGTAGCCATACATAAGAAGTACGCATGAAGCTCCAACTGTAGCTGCAGTAGCAACATACATATTTCCTGCACCGGATTTTGATTCAGTTTCATCTGCCTTATCAAAGAATTCCTGGAATACATATCTGCCGATTCTTGTTGCAGTATCAAGGCTGGTGAGAGCGAAGGCAGAGAATGCAAGTATTACGAATACTTTACCTATTTCGACAGGTATGCCGAAACTTGCCATAAAGGTTGCGATACCAGAAGAGAATATTGCTGCAGGTGTTCCGCTTGCATCTTTGAAAGCACCGATGGATATCAATGCCAATATAGCTACTACACCTTCTATTAGCATTCCACCATATCCTATGAGTTTGGTATCTTTTTCGTTGTCTACCTGCTTTGAAGTTGTTCCGGACCCAACAAGAGAATGGAAACCAGATATAGCTCCGCAGGCAACGGTTACAAACAACATTGGGAATAGGTATTGAGCTTTTGCTCCTTCACCAATTGTGAATCCATTTGAAGCTGAGATAACCATATCGGGTCTTACAATAATTACACCTATGAATCCACCTATAAGCATTGCATAGAGAAGGAAGGAGCAGAGATAATCTCTAGGCTGCAGCAATAGCCATACCGGCAGAGTAGATGCCGCGCAAATGTAGATGATAAGAACTACATTCCATCCCATCTTGGAAAGCTTTATAACTGGGAAATTGTAGCCTAAGAATATACAGAACAGTAATAGTGCAACGCCAACTACAGATGCAACACTTAGCTTTGCGCCTTTCCTGTAAACAAAATAACCGAAGCACATTGCCAAGACTATGAATAGGATTGAAGCTGTACCTGCTCTTGCTCCTGTCAAATCTCCATTAGCAGGATCATAAGCGAAAGTGCCAGCACAAATGTCAGTAAATGCTGCCACAACCAAAACAAGTGTTAGCCATGCAAAAACATTAAATAATATTTTTGCCTTCTGACCCAAATTCTGTCTGATTATCTCCCCTATGGAGTTTCCTTTGTGTCTTACTGATGCAAATAGAGCGCCCCAGTCATGAACACCACCGAAGAATATACTTCCAATAACGATCCATAGATAAACAGGAAGCCATCCAAATACTGCTGCTTGTATAGGACCAGTTATTGGGCCTGCGCCGGCTATGGATGAGAAGTGGTGTCCTAGTAAAACATTTGGATTTGCAGGGCAATAGTCAATATCGTCCCTCATTGTATTAGCCGGTGTCTTTTTTGAGGGATCGATGCCCCATGATTTAGCTAAAAAGGCACCATAAGTAGTGTAGGCAACTATAAATAATATTGCGCCTACTAAAAGAAGTACTAATGAGTTCATTAAAAAACCCCCCATAAAATATATTTAATAGACCCAGCTCTATTAGAGTTGAGTATATTACCAGGTAACAGAATCAGTTTATTTAAAACTTATAGAACTTTATTACCTTCTTGCCGGGTTTATTAGTAATAATCTTCTCAATATCGGGGTTAATAACCAGAAGTCTTATTTCGCTCCAGCCATGAAGTGAGAAAAAATAAGACTTGCTGTGTTTGAACTTCTTAACATACTGAATAATATTATCATCTAATGGACTGTTTGTTACTAGTACTCCTGTTATATATGTACACATATGATCTCTTTTCGGCTGGACGAAAGTATCAACAGCTTTTTTTAGAAATTCTGTAAAGGTTATTACTGATGACAATTCTATATTATCAACTTTTTTCACATAGCATATTTCATTTGTTTCAAATGAATCTATTATGTCCTTTTGTGTAATAAAGGTTCTTCCCTGCACATCATTAAAATGAGCACATATATCAATTGATTCATTCAAAATATTTACATTTCTACTAGTATTATAATATATGCAGTACCTATCATACAAATTATCAATATAAGAATTTGAAACCATAAAATACATCTCCATACACTTTTATGCTTTTAGATTGAAAATTCGCTGATTTTTTTAAAATTCCTTCTTTTATCTATAAGAATTTATAAGCATAATTGAATATTTTTTCAATTTTGAATTATGTGGCAAACCCATTGCCATATATGGCACCATTTTTCCGATAGATTTGTGAAGGGAAAGAGAAAAAGCAAGAAAATCAAAGAAAAAATAACTTTGGTTATTTGGCATGATTTATGCAAGCTAATAAATAAAATAAAGTTAAGAAAGGAGGATGTATATGGCTAGATATGAAGAACTTCAAGACAAAAGAGTTGTAGTTACTGGAGGTGCAAGCGGAATAGGCTTTGCAACTGCTAAGAGATTTGCTAAAGAAGGTGCCAAGGTAGTAATTTTTGACTGGAATGAAGCTGCTCTGAAAAATGTTTTAGCAGAAAATCCTGATTTAGCAGGCGGTGTAAAGGTTGATGTGAGCAATCCTGAAAGTGTAAAAGAAGGCTTTTTGAAGGTTGATGAGATTCTTGGTGGCATTGATGTGCTTATATCTAATGCAGGAATCAGTGTTCGAAACTTGGTCAAGGATGCAGATTTTGAACAATGGACTAAAGTAATAGGCATAAATCTAAATGGTATGTTCCTGTGTTCAAAGGAAGCATTGAGCAGAATGGAAAAACAAAAATCCGGAGTAATATTATTTACCGCATCCACAAACGGAATGGAAGCTCATCCCTATTACGCAGACTACAATGCCTCCAAGGCAGGAGTTATACTGCTTGGAAGAACCCTGGCATTGGAATATGCACCATATATAAGAGTCAACTCAATATGCCCAGGATATGTATTAACACCTATGCAAAGAGCAGAGTACACAGATGAAATGCTAGAGAAGGTAAATGAAGGCATTCCAATGAAGAGGCATGCGACTCCCGAAGAAGTAGCTGCATTATTCGTATTCTTAGCATCTGATGAAGCCAGCTATATAACTGGTCAACATATACCAATCGATGGTGGAGAAACTGCATAAAACATATTTGAAGTTGTATTCGGAATAATAAACGATAATTGAGGAGGTTAATATATGGCATTTTTAAAAATAACTCCCATATTCTTATTGGCAGGTTTAATGATATCTGGAATGGATTTAGTTATCGCAGCACCTTTGGCTACCATATATGCAGCAGTTGTAGCTGCTATTACAGAAAAGCATAAATACAATGAAATCATGGAAAATGGTTTTGATGCTGTAAAAGAAATGATAGTAGTGTTCTTTATATTGATGTTTGCTTATGCTGTGGCTGAAACATTTATGGCTACAGGTGTTGGAGCTTCAATCATAATAATTTCATTGAAGCTTGGTGTGACAGCGAAAACCGTTGCAGTTGTAGGTTTCGTGGTTACTGCCTTACTATCCATAGCTACGGGCACTTCCTGGGGTACTTTTGCATCATGTGCTCCGGTTTTCTTATGGCTCAATCATATAGTTGGAGGAAATATAATCCTTACAGTATGTGCCATAGCAGGTGGATCTTGCTTTGGAGACAATATCGGTCTTATTTCCGATACTACAGTTGTTAGCTCAGGATTACAGAAAGTTAATGTTGTTGATAGAGTAAGACATCAAGGCGTATGGTCTGCTCTATGTCTGGTTGTGTCAGCAATATTATTCTTTGTAGTAAGCGTTGCTATGGGATTGCCCTCACAAGTTGGAAGCGCTGCTGAGGCTATCAGTCAAATACCGGCTGAAGTGTTTGAAAGTCTTGCAGAAGTAAGACCTGCCGCAATAACACTGTTAGAGCAGGTAGAAAGTGGAGTTCCATATTACATGGTAATTCCTATGATAATTGTTATAGCTGTTGCCTTTAAGGGAGTTCCAACAATGATATGCCTTGGAACAGGTATTGTATCTGCTCTTGTATTTGGGCTGTTTGCAGGCACAGTAGAATCTATAAGCAGTTTCTTAGGTCTTGTACAGGCAGGCTTTGAAAGCGCCGGAAGCTGGTCAGTTGTAATGATGCTCTGGATTGGAGCTTTCGGTGGAATAATGAAGAGCATCAATGCATTCGAACCTATATCTAATTTTGTACTGAAAATTTCCAGAAATGTAAGACAGCTTATGTTCTATAATGGAATTATGTGTTTGTTAGGAAATGCAGCCTTGGCTGATGAAATGGCTCAAATAGTTACGATTGGTCCAATCATAAAGGAAATGACTGACGAAAATGTAGAAGCCAGCGAAGAGGATATGTATAAATTGAGACTCAGAAACTCAGCATTCGGAGATGCGATGGGAGTATTCGGTTCCCAATTAGTTCCATGGCACTGCTATATCGGATTCTATGTGGCAGTTTGTATGGCAGTATATCCACTCCACGCTTTCACGCCTTTTGATGTTATGAGATATAACTTTATGGCGTTTGTAGCTGTATTCTCGATGCTATTCCTTACATTGACCGGATGGGACAGGTTTATACCATTGTTTAAAATTCCATCTGAACCTCAGGTAAGGTTAAAGAAGAAGTAGGTCACCAAAAATACTGGAGAAGTAAAAGCTTAATATTTTACATTGTGTACTAAACCCCCTGATGCTGCATAAAATGTATTAACATTTTATGCAGCATTTTATCTGTGCAAAGATGATGAAAAGTGTAAAATAATGTGGTAAAATTAGACTATCTATGAATAAGGCGGTGCAATATGAATATTTTTACTCACAGATATGATGGCAGGCGGTTGAAAACCATAAGCCCTTTTGTAAAAATCATACCCTATATAATGACAAAAAGAAGCGATGCACATGTATTCAGCAAAATGACAATAGTTACAGATACCATAAATGAATATATCAAAGAAAAGCAAAAACAGGGATTTAAAATAACTTATTTGCATCTTTTTATAGCCGTATTTGTCAGAGTTATTGCACAGAGACCACAGTTAAACAGATTCATCATGAACAACAGGATTTATGCAAGAAATAGGATATGGATATCTTTGTCCATAAAAAGAACCCTTAAGGATTATGGTGAAGAAACAACTGTAAAATTTACATTTACAGGTCATGAAAATATATATGAAATTGCTAAGATTATAGATAAAAATATAGCTGAAAGCATACCAGTAGGAACAAATAACAAGGTGGATAAGATTGCTGACAGGATAATGTCCTTGCCCAATATAATCGTAAAACTTCTTGTAGGCTTATTGAAGCAAATGGACAAGCTAAATATATTGCCTGGTTCCATTATAGAAGCAAGCCCTTTTCATACTACATTGTTTTTTACCTACCTTAAATCAATAAAACTGGATTATGTATATCATCACATTTATGATTTTGGTAACACAGGCATATTTATTTCACTGGGAAAGGAAAAGAAAATACCTGTTGTAGAGAAGGATGAGATAAAAATACAAAAGGTATGTGAAATCGGAGCAGCCATAGATGAAAGGATATGCGATGGCCTTTATTTTTCTAATTCTCTTAAACTGGTGAAAAAATATCTAGAGAATCCTTATTTGCTGGAAGCTAATCTGGAGGAAGTAGTACAAGATGTAGAATAATAAATATCACATATAACCTGAAGCTGCATAAAATGATAATAGTATTTGTGCAGCTTCAGGTTTTTTATGGTCA
>NZ_JAWLCK010000039.1:0-1886 GCF_041687175.1 Lutispora sp. | reverse complement strand
GTGAGGTGATATAATGAGAACACTGAGAATTGGATCCAGGGGAACAGATGTAAAAGAAGTTCAATCCTTATTACAGAGATTGGGTTATTATACAGGTGCAATAGATGGCATATTTGGATCAGGTACCGAAAATGCTGTAAGGGCTTTTCAGAGGGATTATGGCCTAACCCCTGACGGCATAGTAGGACCTAGGACCTTTAGCGTTATGGAGCCTTTGCTTATGGGTTATTCTGTTTATACTATCAGGCCTGGTGATACATTATACCGAATAGCTCAAAACTATGGAACCAGTGTTGCCAGGATAATGACTGCGAATCCGGGTTTAATTCCTGAAAATCTGCAAGTAGCCAGGAGAATTTTAATACCATGGCTGGATATTGTAGATACTCGCATTGACTATACCTATGAAATACTGGAGAGGGATATTAATGCTTTCAGGAGATTATATCCTTTCTTGGAAATAGGTTCAGCGGGTCAAAGCGTCTTAGGAAAGGAACTCTATTATGTGAAATTGGGTACAGGGCCAAATAGAGTATTCTATAACGGAGCCCATCATGCTTTAGAGTGGATTACTACACCGGTATTGATGAAGTTTATTGAAAACTATGCCAAGGCTTATGCAGAAGGCCGTTCCATAAGAGGATATGATATAAGAAGATTGTTTGAGAGAAGCACCATATATATTCTCCCTATGGTGAACCCGGACGGAGTTGATCTTGTGCTCAATGGATTGCAAAGAGATAACCCTTATTATAATCAACTGTTGCAGTGGAACACCACAGGAAGGCCATTTTCTCAGGTATGGCAGGCAAACATCAGAGGTGTGGACCTGAACCACAACTATGATGCAGCTTGGCAAGAGTCCAAGGAAGCGGAAGCTCAATACGGAATTACAGGCCCCGGACCAACAAGGTATTCAGGTCCTGAGCCATTTTCTGAACCTGAAACCAGGGCCGTGAGAGATTTAACATACGCAGTAAATCCCAGGCTTGTACTGGCATATCACAGTCAAGGAGAAGTAATATATTGGAGTTTTTTGGATTTAGCTCCACCGGAATCTTTAAGGATTGGGCAGGCATTGTCCAGAGTCAGCGGCTATGCATTGGATCAAACCGTTGGTATAGCTTCTTACGCAGGCTATAAAGACTGGTTCATACAGGAGTATAGAAGACCAGGTTTTACCATAGAAGTAGGAAGAGGCACAAATCCATTGCCTATATCCCAATTCCCAAGAATATATGCAGACAATGAAGGTTTACTGCTTTTGGCAGCAGTGATACAATAACCGCTGGAAAATCCAGCGGTTATTGCTTGGATACTGTAAAACATTTAGTTAATAATATATAATTAGTATGTATTAAATGAATAACCCTTAATAAGTGGTAGTTACATTATGTTAGGCAAGATAACAAAAGAATATACTGGAGGAATATACATGCGATTACAAGCTTCAAAACCGATAAAGCTTAGAAATAAAGTGTTAGGAGGTCAAAAACCTCTTATTTGCGTGCCTTTGGCTTCTGTAGATGAAGCATCATTAATAAATGAGATTGACGAAGTAATTAGAATGAAACCGGATGTAATTGAATGGCGTGCTGATTATTTTGAAAGGATTTTGGATTTTTCCAAAGTAAAACATATATTGGAGATTATCAGGACAAAAACTCAAGATATCCCGATAGTATTCACCTGCAGGAGCCATGAAGAAGGTGGATATAAAAAGATTGATGATGATAGAAGGCTTAAGCTATTCCAAAATGTAATGGAATCAATCTATGTTGATGTTGTAGATATTGAGCTGGCTTTTGGTAAAGAGAAAATTGAGCAGATAAAATCCTTAGCAGCAAAGAATGGAGTAAAAGTCATATTATCCTACCACAATTTTA
>NZ_JAWLCK010000038.1:0-23795 GCF_041687175.1 Lutispora sp. | reverse complement strand
CAAAACTCAAATTATTACGTAGGCAATTTTGAGTCTGGCAATACTGACTATTATGATGCAGGCATAACACCTACAGAAGAAGGTCCTTTAAACGGCAGAATAATATTCACCTTCGAAAATGCTGTGGGAGAAGTATTTGAGGAGGTCAAAGAAATACAAGCCAATGTAATACAAATGCCTATGGAGCCTATGCCAGGACCTGGAATGGAAGAAATGCCTATGGATGAAGAAAGCAAAATGATGAGTATAGTAAAGAGTCCATACTTTATAGGTGGTTCAATCATATTGGTTATTGCTATCTTCTTTGTTGCAAGGAAGATACATAATAAGAAGAAAGGTATGACTTTTGATGAATAGCGTTGATGTTATCAGTATGGGCCTTAGAAATATGTGGAGAAGGAAAACCAGGACGATACTGACCGTACTGGGAGTTATTATCGGTACATCCTCCATAGTTATTATGCTGTCTTTGGGTATAGCTATGAATGAGAATTTTAGAAGAGAAATAGAAAGAATGGGAAGCCTTAACATCATCAATATCAATACCCATTATATTCCTCCTGAAGCTCAGGGAGGAGGTCCGACAAAAGAGGTAAAGCTGGATGATAAGGCATTAGCCCAGATAAATGCCATAGAAGGTGTGGAAGCAGTTACTCCTGTAATGTATACTTACTGGAAGTTCGGTGCAGGCAAGCTTGTAGGACATGTTAGTGTAATAGGCATAGATACCAAAGTCATGGAAAAGTTTGATTTTGAAGTAGAGGAAGGCAGGCTATTAAACGAATCAGACACAAATGCCTTAGTATTTGGAGCCTATATACCCCATATGTTCTATAATCCTAAATCCAATTACTATTATGGTGGTTCCCAGGATAACGTTAACCTTATGAGTGAGAAATTGATTATGACTATGAACATGGAATATGGGGAGAGAAGGCGAAGGGGCCAAACCGGCACCAATACAGAGCCATTGCCTGAATACAAGGTCAAGGGTGTGGGTATATTAAAGCAGAGTGATGGTGAGTCAGATTATAATGCCTATATGAACATAAACCACCTGAAAAAATTACAGGAGGAAAGTGAAAGAGCTCGAAGCAGAAGTTCAAGAGGATGGAATCCTTATCAGGATACTTCAAGGGATAGCTATCAAAACGCAATGGTTAAGGTAAAGGATATAAATGATGTTCAGAAAGTTCAGGAGAAGATAATGGAAATGGGTTTTGGAGCATTTAGCCTCACTGATATTCTAGAATCCATGCAGAAGACTGCTGCCGGTATACAAGCAATTTTAGGAGGAATAGGAGCAGTATCCCTATTGGTTGCAGCATTGGGTATTACCAACACCATGATAATGTCCATATATGAGAGAACAAGAGAAATAGGTGTTATGAAAGTGTTGGGAGCTGAGTTGGGGTCCATAAGAAGGTTATTCCTATTTGAAGCAGGTCTCATAGGGTTTGCAGGAGGTATTCTAGGAATAGGTTTTAGTCTGCTGATTTCGTTTATTCTCAATAATGTAGGTATATCCTTCATGAATTTCTTCGGACCTATGGGAGAAGGAAGCAAAATATCAGTAATACCTGTTTGGCTTATGGCGGCTTCCATAGTTTTTGCAACCCTCATAGGATTGATTTCTGGATATCATCCTGCAAGAAGAGCTATGAAGCTAAGCGCCCTGGAAGCTATAAAAACAGAATAATAAAACAAAAATTAAAGAATTATAATGATATGAAAAGATATATATACGGAAGGTATCTTAAGAAGAAATGGTTATGCTTGACATATAGTATATCTTATTGGTATAAATAGTATAGCACATATAAAAAATAACACCTTTTGTTATACATAATTATATAGTTACATAAACGATGTGATTGGAGGATGTATTATGAGTATTAAAGTTGCATTAAACGGTTTCGGAAGAATAGGTAGAATTGTAACTCGAAGAGTTGCAGAGGAATGGAACAATGGTGAGTTTGAACTTGTGGCTATCAATGCAAGAGCCAATGTAAATACCCTTGCTCATTTGTTCAAGTATGATTCTGCCTATGGAAAATTTAATGGAACCGTGGAAGCCCTGGATGATGCATTGGTTATAAACGGTAAAACCATTAAAGTATTGGCTGAAAGTGAGGCTAAGAATCTTCCTTGGAAAGAAATGGGTGTTGATATCGTAATAGAATCAACAGGAGTATACACAAAGAGAGATAAAGCCATGGAACATATTCAAGCAGGTGCTAAGAAGGTTATCATAACAGCTCCTGGAGTAGATGAGGATGCAACAATTGTTATGGGCGTAAACGAAGACATTTATGATCCTGAGAAGCATGCAATAATATCCAACGCTTCATGCACTACTAACTGCTTGGCTCCTGTGGCAAAAGTATTGGATGAAAACTTCGGTATAGAGTATGGTCTCATGACTACAGTTCACTCTTATACCAATGATCAGAGAATATTGGATAAAACCCACAAGGACCTTAGGAGAGCCAGATCTGCAGCTGAGTCCATAATTCCTACCACAACAGGTGCTGCAAAGGCTGTTGGAAAGGTGTTGCCTCAATTAAAAGGAAAGCTTAATGGATTTGCATTAAGAGTTCCTACACCTACAGTATCTATCACAGACCTTGTATGCAATTTCAAAAAAGAAGTTACTGCAGAAGCGATAAATACAGCATTGAAAGAAGCTTCAGAAGGTTCATTGAAGGGAATATTAGGTTATTCGGAAGAACCACTTGTATCAATAGATTATAAAGGCGATGACAGGTCTTCCATAGTGGATGCATTATCGACAATGGTAATGGGAGACAAGATGGCAAAGATAGTAGCTTGGTACGACAATGAATGGGGTTATTCCTGCAGAACATTGGATTTGGTTGAATATATAGGAAAGAGAATGTAAATTAAAGGGACATCTGGATTTGCCAGATGTCTTTTTCCGTACCATCATAATTCAATAAACATATTTCAATTATAATGAATTATGCTTAAAATATATGTAGTGAGCAAATTAGATGAGGAGGAGGATTTATTTTTTGATAAATAAAAATTATCTTTTTTCTTTACTAAAAAAGATGCCTGTTCTTATGTTTGGATTGTTTCTGTATGCTGCTGGTATTGTGGCAACATTAAACTCCAATCTTGGAATGAGCCCTTGGGATGTGTTTCATGTAGGGGTATCTAACCATACTCCTTTGACAATTGGGCAGGTATCTCAGATAACTGGATTAGGCATACTTATTTTATCCTATTTTATAGGGGTCATACCTGGATTGGCTAGTATAATGAACATGTATTTTATAGGGCTTTTTATTGATATTATAAATAATATGGGTGTATATAGAGCACCCTCAACACTGATAGGAAAGCTATGTCTCCTTATATTTGGTATTTTAATGATTGGTTGGGCTACATTTTTCTATTTAAAAGTTCAGCTTGGAGCTGGTCCCAGGGATGGTCTTATGGAAGGGCTGGTTAAGAAACTTAAAAAACCTGTATGGATGATCAGAGGTGCAATTGAAGTACTAGTACTGATAGTAGGTTTTTTATTAGGTGGACCTGTAGGAGTTGGGACCCTTATAACTGCATTTACTATTGGTTTCTCTGTTCAACTGGCCTTTAAGATCGGCAAGTATGACTCAAAATCAACGGAGCATGAAGATATAATAAAATTAATAAACAATCTAAAGAAAACAGAAGAAGAAAATGCGGCATAATATTACACCCCTTATGTTAGTTTCTCTAACATAAGGGGTGTACTTTTTCTAAGGCAGTATTATTGTTTGATTCTATTTGATATTACCTAACTTGTCATATTTTGATTCATAATCGTTAAGAGTTTTAACTACTAAGGATATCATACCAAGTAATGCTATAAGGTTGGGTATTACCATAAGACCATTGAACATATCAGCTAATTCCCAAACGATAGGTACATTCATGGTAGTACCAAGAACGATGAACAGCAATACTAGGATTCTGTATACATTAAGACTTTTCTTTCCAAATAAATATTTCATATTGGCTTCACCGAAGAAATACCATCCAACTATAGTTGTGAAGGAGAAGAACAACAGGCAAATAGCTATGAAGGAGTTGCCTATCAATCCGAAACCTCTGGCAAAAGCCTCCTGGGTCAAAGCAATTCCAGTTAAGCCAGTATCTATAACACCTGTCATGAGAATTACCAGAGCTGTAAATGTGCATACTACAAGAGTATCAATTATTACACCCATAATAGCCACTAAACCCTGCTGGGCAGGATGGTCTACATTAGCTACCGCGTGAGCATGGGGTGTGGAGCCCATACCTGCTTCATTGGAGAACAATCCTCTTGCTATACCGTATCTAAAGGCTTCCTTTACTGTAACGCCTATGATACCACCTGTAGCAGCAGCTGGGTTAAAGGCGCCCTGTATAATCATCTTAAAAGCTGGCAATATCATGGTATAATTTTTTAGCACAATTATCAGGCCACCTAGGATGTATAGCAATGCCATAAAAGGCACAACCTTTTCTGCGAAGGATGCTATTCTGCTGATACCTCCGAATATTATTAATCCAACTAAAACAGCAATTATTATTCCAGATAGAATATTAGGTATTCCGAAAGCAGAATTGAAAGCTGCTCCTATGGAGTTGGATTGAACCATGTTTCCAACAAAACCTAGTGCAATTATTATTGTTACTGCAAAGAATCCAGCCAGGAATTTGCTTCCTAAACCTTTTCTTATATAATATGCTGGACCACCTGTAACTTCTCCGTCTATCTTCTCAGTATAAGTCTGAGCCAGCACGGCTTCTGAGAATATGGTACCCATACCAAAGAAAGCACTTACCCACATCCAGAACACTGCACCGGGACCTCCCGCAGCTATGGCTGTAGCTACACCTGCTAAGTTACCTGTACCAACTTGAGCTGCTACTGCGGTAGCAAGAGCCTGGAAGGAAGAAATACCCTCTTGATCTTTGCTATTATCTTTTTTAAATATCCCACCGAAGGTTTGTTTGAATATGTTTTTTAGCCTCCTAACCTGCAGGAACCTTAGTTTTATGGTGTACAGTACGCCAGTGCCTAATAGTAGGAAGAGCATAACTGGTCCCCACAGAACCCCGTTGATTTGTTTAATAATTGACATAAAATCCATAATAATACCTCCTATTAATATTAAGTATGAACAAAATGGGTGAGATGTATATTTATATTATACAATATTGTTAAAATATTAACAATATTACATATGTAATTATTTCTTATTTATCTTGACAATCTTCGCTATTTTTCGATTTCTCTTCAAATTTCGTATAATCCCTGTATATTTTACTAATTTATTATAATCAACAGGTATATTTAGGCAGAAGTTGGACATATATATAAACATAGATTAGTAGTTAACGCAGAGGGAGGATAAAAAATGGTACAAGCTGGTACTATTGTTTTATATTTTTTATATATAAGCGTGATGGTATACATAATCTACAATAATTACAGAAAAGCTCAAAAGCTAAAGTCTATGAGCGATGGTTTTCTTATGGCAATTCATGATATAAAGAATTTCAGCACCAATATAGATGCTACAGGACAAGTCCTTAAAGCAACAGTAAAGGCTAAACATGATAGTATAAAGCCTGGTAATATATCAAAGCATATTGAGGTTATAACAAGTAATTGCAGAGAAATGAATAAATTAATTGAGAGTTTCACCAAAGCTATAAAGCAAGATGAAAGCGATGAATATGGTGTGGACTATGAGAATATTATTCCTCTTGTTCATGAAGCCGTAAAGATCTGTGAGTTTTATGCAAAAAAGAATAATATACTGCTTGAAGTAGAAACCCAATGGACTGAGAAATGGGCAAAACTGGATAAGGGAAAATTCATCAGGATATTATCTAATCTCATAATGAATGGGGTTAAATATTCAAATGAATATGGAAGGGTTATAGTGTCAGTGGGGGGAGATGATGAGTGGGTCATGGTAAGCGTAAAAAATAGCGGTAAAGGTATGAATGATGAAGAATTAGAGAAGGTTTTCAAGAAGCATTATAGGGGAAAGGATACTGTTGATGCAGCTGATATAAGTTTTGGAATAGGACTATATGGTTCTCAACAACTAGCCAGGTCTATGGGAGGAAAAATAGTAGCTGAGAGCATAAAGGATCAAGGGAGCATATTTACACTAATTTTGCCTTTGAAAGGTTCTCTCGTGAGAAGAATATGTAATATTCCCATCAGTAATAAAAGGGTTGATAAAGAGACTTCTGTATAGAGGTCTTTTTTTAATGCCCCTTTTACTTAATACATATATGATTTATTATAGAATATAAGATAACTCACTAGGGGGTATAGCATGTTTATTTTTGATGCTCATTCGGATATATGGATGAAAACTGTTGAAGAAAGAAGGCTAGGTAATGAGGATTATTTTATGAATACCCATTATCCAAAGCTTCAAAAAGGAAAAGTTTCCGGTGGTATATTTGTAGTATATTCAAGAACAGATAGCAAGGTGGATACTGTTCGCTACTTTTGGAAAGAAGTAGGGGGAGTAATGAAGGAAATAAGTTATTTAAAAGAGACTGGGGCTCCCATTGATTTTGTAAAAAGCTATGAAGAGATAGAAGAGGCTATTGATAAAGGACACTTCTTTGCCCTTATGGGAATAGAAGGCTTAAAGGGAATAGAAGGAGATACTGAACAAATACGGACTTTGTATAATCTGGGTTTCAGACATGCAAGTCTCACATGGAATGAGGAGAATCATTTAGCGGCAGGGGCTGCCATAGAGGATGAAAACAGAGGAGTCACTGTTCTGGGAGAAAAGGCTGTAAAGCTCATGGATGAACTAGGTATGATTCTGGATGTATCACATCTCAATGAGAGGAGCTTTTGGGATATAACTGAAATATGGAAGAAGCCCATAGTAGCATCCCATTCAAATTCCAAAACATTACTATATCATAGAAGAAATATCACCGATGAACAGGCAAAAGCCATTGCCAAGTCTGGTGGAGTCATAGGGGTAAACGTATGCGGTGAATTCTTGCATAAGGATAAGCCAAGCATAAACTGTTACCTGGATAATATAGATCATTTTGCTAATATAGCCGGATTAGAGTCTGTAGGTATTGGTTTTGATTTCTGTGATTTTCTGAGGAGTGGTTCTTTAGGTCCAGATGAACAAATTGAGCGAGATGTGGAAGGTTTGAAGGACATATCTGATGGAGCCGCTGTATTGGAAGGATTGAAAGCCAGAGGATATAGTGAAGAAGACATTAAAAAGATTGCCCATGGCAATTTCATGAGAGTTATAAAAGAACTTATCTCCTGATGGATTCTATTATATTCATGGCATAATTCTGTGCTAAACTCTCTATATTGGGCACCTGATGTATAGAGCCTGGATCATTGGCTATTGACATGAGAGCAAAATATGGAGGCAATCTGAAGCCTTTATTAATATTTAAGGCACCAATTAGCTGTCTTGCTACAGAATCACATCCAGAGTTGCCGGATACAATTATAGAAAATATATATTTATCATAGAAGCTTAACTGCCTGTACAAGGCAGTTATTCTATTTATAACAGCCATTATATTTGCTGAAACAGAGTCATTATAATTTGGGCAAATCCACATCAAGGAATCTGCTTTCTCAATTGCAGGGTAAATTTCTTCTACCATTACTCCACCATAAAAACAACTTTTCTGTTTTCCATAATGTATACATGTATGGAAAGAACACCCTGCGCAGTCTTTTATTCTACCATTTTCCACATGCTTTTCTACAATATTCCACTTGTCTGATAAATAGCCTTTGGACATCTTCCAGAGTGCCAGTGTATTTGAAGTAGTGTTTGAGCTTGCATGAAGAGCTAGTATGGTAGGGGTTTCAAATGCAGGTTGCTTATCATTGAAAAATCTAAGCCCCATATTTTTGCACTTTAAAAAGCATATCTCTTCCAATGAGTAAGGAAGGGATTTTTGCCAGGTTTTAAAATTCATGAGACTTCCTGTAGCTTCTACCAAAGGATGGCCCATGAAGGAACAGCCAAGCATGTTGCATTGAAATATAATGTTTTGGGCAGCCCATTTAGTGTTAAACTCACAAGGGCTGTGTACCAGAAGTATCCCTTTGGATGAGACAAGACTATCAATGCCTCTTACCTTCAATTTAGATAGGATTTGGGCAATAGGAGAATAAAACCCTGCCTCATCCAGTTCTACAGCAAATATTATTCTTGAGTTTCTGAGATCAGGTAAGTTTTTGGAGTCTGTAATGAATACAGCTTTATTTCCACCCAATGTATAATCAACCATGGTTTCAAGCATTGGAGACCTTATTCCAGGTCCAATAACATAGGTTTTCATTACTCCATACCACCTAAACTGTTATATGATTCTTTTATTCTTGCCAACAAATTACAAGGAATATAAAGTCTTTCCAACTCTGTACCACTATGATTCAATCTGTTGCGACAGCCAAAATATACCCCGCCTAAGAAAACGGCGCTGTAATGCCACTGACCTTTTATTGTGGCAAGTATAGACAAAGCTCCAGAAGACAGAGCAGGTGCAATATATGGTTTAAATCCCGTATTTCTCACTTCTATGTTTGATTTTAAAGCCATCTCTGTAAGCATCATAGATGTTTTATCATCATAATTCTCAATGTTATCAGCTATCACAAGGCCTTTTCCATGGGGTCCGTAAGCTCTTCCCAATCTGGCAAAGCTCTTGCCCACTCCGATTTTTGATGCATGATAAGCCGCCCTTGCCCTCATAACTCCTAGGCCATAGCCCCGAATCTGGTCTGGTCCCAGGCCTTTGTAATCAACTACACCATATTCATCGGTATTGCTTTCTATAAAGGCCTTTTTGCAAAGCAAGTCTACCGGATCGGATACTACGGCAAATATCCCTTTGAAATTCCTGTTTCTTGCTTCCTTGGCGTATTCCTTGATGATTCTGCTATTGCCTTCATATTGGGCCATACGAACATCGGAATGGGATGATGTAAGGGAAGGGACTCCTATACTTACTGTAAATACAAACATATCGCAATCAAATATCTCATCCTTGCTTATAGCCATAACCTCAGGATGTTGGGCATCATGCTCAGGAGACATTATCTGTCCAGCTTCCATCACCCATCTATTAATTTTATTTGTGTCAATATCAAATATGCCTATTTTTTCAACAACATCTCCGCCCAGCAATCTCAAACCTGATAGGAGAATACCTCCTACATCCCCTAATCCGGCTATATTAATTCGCCATTTATTTTTTTGTTTCAGATTCAGAATAGATTCCCAATCCGGGTAATTTGTATTGACCCATTGAAGCTGTCTGCTATCTATCTTTTCTACTATCCACTGAGGTAATTTACTTTCTTCATCTACATTCACAATTTTTAATAGGTCTAAATTTTCTTTAGGCAAGTTGAATAAAGAAACATCAGAAAGGCAAAAGGTCCTATTGTACTTGCCAACTTCCCCTTTTGTTAAGTAATAAATAATATCTTTTTCTTTTCTTGCCTCTTCTTCAGAAATCTGATTCCCCAAATCATAATTATCATTGGATAACACTACTTTATTCAGATATCTGTAAAAATACATAAATCTTGCACCCCTTACTCTATTATTCTAGAAAGTTTTTTAGCCTTCTCAGAAGCTCCAAATCATTTCTCAGGTAATGGGAAGGACTTAGGTTCAGATCATATTCCATATCTTCACCCTGATCAGGGCATCTTGGAGAAGCAAAAACATGTCCCATGGAATATAAGGTGAGCTTTCTTTCGTACATATCTTGATATTCCTTTTCCAAAACAGAAAGAATCTCCAGTGAATTTTCTATGGATATCTGGGATAAGTTATAAATGGCTTCTTTGCTTGTACCCTTAATGAAGGATGGAGCAGCATAGGGCAAAATATAATTTACAGAAGGAAGCAAATTTCTTTTGGGGTAATGACCTCTCCATAAAGCATCTCCTCCTATGAAAGGGTACATAGCATTTTCATTGAACCATAGCCTGAGCTTTGGTATATAATAAGCGCAGTCTACATCTCTGTTCTGCGAATCCATTATTTCTTTTCCTCTGGCAGATAATATGCCAACAATGATTTTTTGTATGGTCACATTTTCCTCCTTCAAAATAGGATCAAGAGCCTTAATCCTATAACCCTTGTGAAGCAGGTCATCTACCAATATGACAGGTCTTCTGAATGACTGTATCATTCTTACCTGAGATTTTAGGTCCAGATAATAAGGAAAGGCGTCTATTCTATAACTTTTCATATCCGGATTGAAGAACTTCTCTGTATGCATTGATTTGGTCACAGTGTTTGGTATCATATGCTTATTCAATATTTGACCAAAGGGTACGCAAACGCAGGGACCAAAGATTCGATTGTTTTGTGGTTCAATGGGTACATTGTTCTCTTTGCAGATTTTTCTTATCAATCTTTCATGTACCATATTTCTGTCAATGGAAAGTACTAAATGACCTTTGTAGAGTTCGGTTAGCGCCTGTTGAAGCCTGCTTCTAGCTTTTTTCAAAGCTCTTTGAAAGGCTTTATTATACCTAAAGGGTTCTTTAATCACTGTTTCTAAATCAAGGCTTAATACACATGGGGTGCTCATATTTACACAATAAGCATTATCATTACCCGTGGAGGTGGGAACTGGAATAAATCCCTGAAGTCTCAGTGTATCATGGATACTGTCTTGAAATTCTTCTTTAATAATACTCCTATAGACACAGTATTCATAACCTTTGGAAATACAATGGGATAAAGTTTCAGTAAGAAGTATCTGATTAATATTTATAAACTTATCCTCTTTTACAGCAGCCAATGCAACTATAACAACTATTGGTCCCACAGAATTCTCTCTGATGTATTGGGTCATACCTTTGTCTCCAAAGTCTCTGTATAGGTTGCTTACATCTGTTTCGTGGAATAATGCAAAGCCTAAATATCTATCTGGTTTATTAATGTCACTCAAAAGTAGAACATTTATATTTACTTTGTTACTTAACTTAATAATTTCATTTATGGTTTCAGGAGAATTTTTAGGCAATAGGGGATATAGTTTTGAAACAATATCATCATTAATATAATTGACTATCTGTATATCAACAGATAAAGTCTGAAGGAGATGTTTATCCGCCGGCTGTCTTTGATAAAAGCCATTTTCATAGATGTATTTCTGCACCAAAGGGTCGATTAGCATGGAAATATCCCTGTTTTCGTCTATGTTGCTTCTTATTTGTGTTGAACTTATATCCTCAAATTGGGGAGATAGAGATAACAGCACAACATCTCCCTGGATATTTTTTATCTTATTTTTTAGTGTTACCTTATCTTCGTTCTGGTTAAATAGCCTTCTTTGAAAAATAATATGGTGGAAGCTGTGAATGGAATTCCCACTCTTCTCCCTTTTATACGCAGAAGCATTATTTATTACATCACTTCCTACAACTATATATACTTCAGTACCTTTGAAGCTTTTTCTCAGAAAAGCAAGATCTTCCGGATTGGAAAGATTAATAGGATGCTCATCTGGATAAAGATAAATATCTCTTTCGTCAGCGATGGACATATTGATTATATTGCTTCTCAGCAAATGGGGAAGAGTTTGCTTGGACCAGGAAAACTCATCCACTGCCAAATATACTTCAAAACCCATATCTCTTATGGTTCTTGCAATTTCTTTATGGCTTAATGAGAAAGGATCAAAGGTACCAGGGAAAAAGGCTATTTTGTTTGGTTCTGGAATCTCAATATGGCCGTAATTATAAATATATTCTGAGATAAATTTGTATATACATTGTATGCCTGCAGAACAGGTAAGGAACAATAATTCGTCAGAAGAAGTGTAAGGCAGCATAGTCAGTATTTTCTTTCCCGCAATTTTAAATATTTCATATTTGCTATAAAGGCTGTAATCCATTGAGCCAAAAATTTCGTTGCCCAAAACTTTAAAAGCAATTTGCTTTATTGTGTTCTCGTAATGCCCTATACCATTTAGAATGATCCCGACTAGCTTAACCAGTCTTTCTGAGTATGTATTCTCATCTTCCATGTACTCCTCGATATAGCTTTCATAATTGACTATAGCAATGCCTATGGTTCTTAAAAGCAATGTGTTCAACTGACTTGAGGACAGCTTTATTTTATCCGATAAATCCTGAATCAGCTCATCAAGCTCTACGGGTTTCAATGTCAATATTATTCGTCCAAGATATTGAGGTATGTATTCCGCATATTTATAGCCGTCTATTTCCAAAGCCCTTAACAATTCTATTGCAACTTCGTTTCTTTGTTCTGGTGACAGTTGCGGCATAAGCTTTATGAGAGCTTCCCCGGCTTTATTCCTTACTATTTCCCAGTAGCTTACCTTAAGTATGTTGCAAAAGTGAAGGGCTGTATGGAGATCGCTTTTGCCAGGGTTTACTAATGCATGCTCCAAGAGTATATCTATATTAATTTTTTTGATAATCCATTCTGTGGCGGTCTTAAGATTGTTTAAAAACAAATCCGCTATTATTTCTTCATCAGTTTGAAAGGTACTTATATTTGAATCACAACCAACTACCTTGCATATCTTATCCATAATATAATTTTCCGAGGGTATGGGAGAAGGATTATAATTCTGAGACAGGTGCTCCCAAAGTCTATGAGAAAAACCTTCAGCATTCCACTGGCTCAGTATAATATGGCAAAGCTCAGCAGAAGAAAGCCTTACCGCTTCGTTGGCTGCATAAAGGCATGATATTGCATAGTCACATACCAGGCTTATTTTTTCATTACTCCCGGTAGTGGAAGGCATTTGTTTGGCAGCCTCAAGCTTGTACATAACCTTCTCAGTGTTTTGCAGATCACATGTTTCATATAGACTGAGAAGTATATTTATAAATGAATCCTGTTGTTCTTTTCTGCAATGTGTAAACAAGGATTTCACCATTCTATAGAGGGAGTATCCTATCCAGGTCTGATGAAGAGGTATGACCTTGTGGTCAGGTTCTAAGAAAAGGGTAAGGTACTTTTCCAGAAGGTCCATAGCTGTAATTTCAGGTTTTTCAATTGCTTCGTCTTTGGGTATCTCTTTTCTGTAAGGCTCATCAAAGGTGGCAATAAGCTGTCCTATGAGTTCAGCACTGTGCTTTCTGATATCATCTTCAGGATGTACAAGATTATCGTATAAAAATTTCAATGTAATAAGTTTTTGCCTTTGAGTCAGGTATATTGAGTAGGTTTCAAATATTCTTAAATACACCCTCAAGCTTTGCCAATCCTTTTTGCTTCTTGCTTCTTCCAGAATGCTGTTCAGTGAGGCTTCATCCCTCAGCCTATGCATCATGTTTATGTTATGCTTTATGGATAGATATTTAATGTTCTCTATGACTTCATTTCCCTGAAGGAGAGAGTAACTTAATTTTTTCTTTTTTTCTGTTTTTCTTGCTATGGGTCTGTCTGGATCAGTGGAAATTCCAAGGTGGATCAAATAATTTTCAAAGTCTTTAAGCTTTTCATATACCCTTTTATATCTTCTAAGCTTTTTTTCATCTACATTTTGAAGCTTATTCAATATAACATGATATGATTCATCCAGATTATATATGTGCATCCTTGGATTATCTGAATAATCCATGTTTTTCACCCTGAAATCGGAATAGATGAGCAAAAGAGATTCTATAGGCAGGTTTTCCAGCTCCAAATCCCAGGTTGAGTGATTTACAGCTATATGCCTTATATAGGTTAGTCCCTGGTTCTTTAACCATTGATCTGTATAGTAATAGTGAAGTAGAGGAACCCTTTTTAGTTCATTCTCCTTGCAGCCAAATTTTCCAATATCGTGGGAGGCTGCAGCCCCGGAAACTCTTCCCAGGTCTATAGGTTCTCCCAATTCTTTTAGCTGACGGCCTATATTGATGGCAAGATAGTGTACACCGCAGACATGGTCTATGGTATTATAACCTAAATGTTCAGCTGCCAGTTTCATAAGCTCATATATATATGCTGCTTTGAAGGATTTTACAAATCTATAGTATTCTATAGGATCCTCCAATTGATTCTGTTCTTCATCGGTGAGAAAAGATAATGGATAACGGCTCATAAATGTATTGTCCTTTGATTTTTTTTGTTCTTCTGATACAATCCTCAAAAGTTTCAAATATACTATAGCCGCTTTGGCGGTATTATCATCTATTTTCATATAGGAAGCATTCGGGAAGGACTTGCTCAAACAATATTGATAGAATATCTCCAACCAATCTTCATTGCTTTTTTTACATTGACTTATGTCATTTATCATGTCCTCTGCCAGTTTTAACACAGCAGTACAGCTGAAATCCTGTTTTAGAAAAATATTATTAATATTTGTTCTAAAAGCAGGCGAGTTAATATGACTCTTCATAAGGGATTTTGAAAAGCCATGCTTGTTAAGCCATCTCATATTAAGGAGAGATTTTGAAATTTTGCTATGAAGACTTGATGAAAGGGACATATTATCCATCCTCCTGTTATGCCTTGTGCTTTATTATATTAATAGTAATTATATGTATTTTTTATATGTTTGTACAGAATATTATGAAAAAGGGCATTGTTAAATAATAAATATTCACAATTATATACTTGAGAAGGATTGAATAGCTTAATGTAGAATACTAGCTTGGAGGAGGATGTGACAATGAATAATACTATTGATGTAATGATGAACAGAGTATCTTTAAGAAGATATGATGAAAGACCCATATCTAAAGAACATTTGGACACAATTCTGGAATGTGCCATGAGGGCTCCAACAGCTGGAAATATGATGCTGTACTCCATAATCCATGTGGAGGATGAGAATAAAAAGGAGATTTTGAGCAGAACCTGTGATAATCAGCCTTTCATTGCAAAGGCGCCATTGGTGTTAGTTTTTTTAGCGGATTATCAAAGATGGTATGACTATTATATCCATTCCCAAGTACCTGAGTATTGCAAGGCAAAAGGAATGGAATTTGAGGGACCTAGTGAAGCAAATCTTCTTCTGGCATCCTGCGATGCCATGATAGCTGCTCAGAATGCAGTTATTGCAGGGGAATCCTTGGGAATAGGCTCCTGCTACATAGGGGATATAATGGAAAATTATGAAATCCATAGGGAGCTTTTTGATCTGCCAAAATGGGTGTTCCCAATTGGAATGCTATGTATGGGTTATTATCCTGAAGACTACAAAAGAGTGAAAAGAGAAAGATTTGATAAAAAGTACATAGTATATACTGATAAATATGATGAGAGTTATAAAGAACATCTTGAGGAATGCTTTTTCGATGTAGAAAGGCGTTTCAATAAAGAAAACAAACATGGGGCTAAGAACATGGGACAAATGCATTATGCGATTAAGACAGGAGCTGATTTTTCCAAAGAAATGGCCAGATCAGTAAGAGAAGCATTAAAGAACTGGAACAGTGAAATAATAGAATAAAGGAGGTTATAATATGGGACAGGTGCTGGATTGCAGAGAAGCTGCAAAAATTTTTTTAAACAACATTAAAGAAGAAAGTGGCAAGCTCATGCAGGATGGAATAAATCCAACTTTAGCCATCGTAAGGGTTGGAAAGAGAGAAGATGATATTGCTTATGAAAGAGGAATTTTAAAAAATTGTGAAAAAGTGGATATAACCGGTGAAGTACACGAGTGTGATGAAAATATAGATATGGAGAGCTTTACCAAGCTAATCCAGGAACTAAATGTAAACCCACATGTACACGGTATACTTATATTCAGACCTCTTCCAAAACATTTAGATGAAAATGTTATTAAGCATATAGTAGATCCAAACAAGGATGTGGACTCTATGAACCCTCTAAATCTGGCAAGGGTGTTTGAGGGAGACTTAACCGGATATATGCCTTGCACTCCAGCAGCAGTTATGGAGATAATAAAGCATTTTAATATAGATGTTAAAGGCAAAAAAGTAGCAGTTATGGGAAGAAGCATGGTTGTGGGAAAACCTTTGGCCATGATGATGCTTAAAGAAGATGCTACAGTAACAATATGCCACTCAAAGACAGAAAATCTGAAAGAAGTGGTTTCAAGTGCTGACATTGTTGCTGCTGCAATAGGAAAAGCGAAATTTATCAACAGTGACTACATAAAGAAAGATGCCGTTGTAATCGATGTAGGCATCAATGTTGACGATAACGGTAAACTGTGCGGTGATGTGGATTTTGAAGATGTAAAGGATAAAGCATCTCTCATAACTCCGGTTCCAGGTGGTGTTGGTTCTGTCACTACAGCTGTATTACTGAAAAATGTTATAAAAGGAGCAAAATTGGCGCGTTAAGCGCCTTTTTTATTCTTATTTTAAAATGTATAAATTTGCATTGAGGATCATATTAAGTAAACATAATATGACGTATTTTAACATAGATAATATTTATGTAATATCTGGTTTTTCACATTGTTGAAACGATGAAATAGTTGAAATCACTAGCTTAATAATATTTTAGAGTCTTTTTTGACAAAGTTGGACATACAGGTTATAATGTCATTTATGTAAACCAAACTTGCTGAATCCCGGCGATGCCGGGTACGGAGGAACCAAATAGAGGGGTTAATCCAAATAATATTGGTAGGGAGCCTTCTTTCCCGAACCCGTCAGCTAACTTCGGAGGCATAAATAGAAGGAGTGAATACTTATGAAAAAAATATTGAAAAAGATTTCAATTTATGCAACCATAGCAGGGTGTATAGCTATGCTTACAATAGGAGTAAATGCAGATACATTAATGAAGACAGGCTCAAGAGGAAATGAAGTTTATACCATGCAGACAAAGTTAAAAAAATGGGGCTATACAACTTCAAACCCTGATGGAGTATTTGGCAGCAATACAAAAAATGCTGTTATGTATTTCCAAAGAAAGCATGGCTTGGTTGCAGACGGAGTGGTAGGTTATTGGACTCTATCAAAGTTGGGAATGGCTAATGTAAATTCCACATTAAAAAGCGGTAGCAGAGGTGCTTCAGTTACAAAATTGCAGACTGCTTTAAATAATAAAGGTTATTCTGCAGGAAAGGCAGATGGAATTTACGGATACAGGACTTATAAAGCTGTTGTTGCATTTCAGAAGGCAAGCGGCTTAACACCTGACGGTATTGCAGGTCCTATAACTCAGACTAAATTATATCTTTCAAGCCCAACAGCAACAACTGCTGCAACAACAGCTTCCAGAGGGACAAGCACTACACAGCAGATGTCTACAGACCTTTATTGGTTATCAAGAATAATTCATGCTGAAGCAGAAGCTGAACCATATAAAGGAAAAGTAGCGGTTGGAAATGTTATTATGAACAGAGTTAAGTCATCTGCATTCTCTAATACAATAAAAGGTGTTATATTTGAGTATTACCAAGGAATACCACAGTTCAGTCCCGTTGCAGATGGAACCATATATAATAATCCTAATGCAGAGAGTATTGCAGCAGCAAAAGAGGCATATAACGGATCAAGGCCTGTTGGAAGCTGCACATATTTCTTCAATCCAGCGAAATCAGCTGGTACATGGATAGTTAAGAACAAAACTTATGTTACTAGAATAGGTAACCATGTATTTTACAAATAAATACTGGACAAGCCGGACAAGGTATAAGCCTTGTCCGTTTTTTATCTTTGATTTCAGGTTGTATGAAGTAGAATGTTTTAGTATACTTTTATTAATAATAATCTCTGAGCAGGTGCGTTGAATTGGGCAAAAGAGTGATAATACATGTGGATATGGATGCTTTTTTTGCTTCAGTAGAGCAGATGGATAATCCTAAGCTGAAAGGAAAGCCGGTTATAGTAGGAGGAGAAGGATCAAGAGGAGTTGTAAGCACATGTTCCTATGAAGCCAGGAAGTATGGAGTGCATTCTGCCATGCCCATTTTTATTGCAAAGCAATTATGTCCAAAAGGCATTTATCTGCCTGTTAGACATAATCGTTATTCAGAAGTATCCGAAAAGGTGTTTAGAATACTTTATTCCATTACAGATTTAGTTGAAGCAGTGTCTATTGATGAAGCATATCTGGATATAAGCCATTTGAATGAAAATCCCATACATATAGTAAATATTATAAAAAAGAGGATAAAGGAATCTTTTGGATTAACGCTTTCTGCAGGAATATCCTATAACAAATTTTTGGCCAAGACAGCTTCGGAGTGGAACAAGCCAAATGGGCTAAAGGTAATAACAGAGGATATGGTGCCGGAAATACTAAAGCCTCTATCGATCAGTAAGGTTCACGGAATAGGAGAAAGATCTATTGAAAGGCTCAATGAGATAGGGATATACACCATAGGGCAGCTTCTTAGACTTACAGAGGAACAAATGATTTATTATTTCGGAAAATATGGAGTAGAAATATATAACAGGATTAGAGGACATGACAACAGGCCTGTATGCACAGAAAGAGAGACAAAATCCATTGGTAGGGAGACAACCTTTGAGACTGATACCATGGATAAATCCTTTCTGAAAGAAGTTTTGTCAGATTTCGCCGAAGAATTGACAAATGCATTGTTGGAAGAGTCTTTATTTACCAAGACTATAACAGTAAAAATAAAGACTGAGGATTTCAAAACTCACACCAGAAGCAGAACATTAAAAGAATACATAAATAGTTATGAAGAAATAAAAGAAACCGCCTTTGATATTTTGGACAATTATAAGATTGATCAGAGTATAAGGCTTATAGGTCTCTCCTTATCCAACTTTACCAATATAAGATATGAGCAGATATCGTTATTTGATTGGGCGAAGAGACTAAAAGCAAAAGAGGAGGAGTAAAATGAATAAAACAAAAAATTATATGCTTTCGTTGAAATGGGAAGAAGATAATCTTCTAATATTGGATCAGACAAAGCTGCCTGAAAAGACGGAGTATATTATGTTAAAGACAGTAAAAGATGTGTGGGAAGCAATATTTAAGCTTAAGGTGAGAGGAGCTCCTGCAATAGGTATAGCAGCTGCCTATGGCCTTTACATATCTATCAGAGATTCTAAGACAAAAGATTTTAAGGAATTTTATAAGGAACTAAAAGCCAATTCGGATTATCTGGCTTCGTCAAGGCCTACGGCGGTAAATCTGTTTTGGGCTTTGAAGCGTATGGAGAAAAGGGCTCAGGAAAGTAAAGATAAATCAATGGAAGAGATTAAAAGGGATTTACTTATGGAAGCCCACGCAATCAGGGATGAAGATGAAGCCATGTGTAAGGCCATAGGTGAGAATCTATTGACTTTACTAAAGGATGGGATGACTATTCTGACCCACTGTAATGCAGGTGGTCTGGCAACTGCAAGGTATGGAACAGCCTTAGCACCCATTTTTCTGGCAAAGGATAAAGGTTGGAATATTAAGGTTTTTGCTGATGAAACCAGACCTCTGCTTCAAGGTGCCAGATTAACCACATGGGAGCTATTGCAGTATGGTGTGGATGTAACCTTAATATGTGATAATATGGCTGCCCATGTTATGAGCAAAGGATGGATTGATGCTGTTATTACAGGTTGTGATAGGGTTGCTGCCAATGGAGATGCTGCCAATAAGATAGGTACATATGGCCTGGCGGTTTTGGCTAAGGCTCACAATATACCCTTTTACATTGCTGCACCAAGCTCAACTATAGATATAGATACTGCCGATGGTAATGGAATAGTAATTGAAGAAAGAAGCGAAGATGAAGTGAGCTGCGGATTCGGCAGGAGAACAGCTCCTGAAGGCGTAAAGGTATATAATCCGGCTTTTGATGTTACGCCTAATCATCTTATTACTGCAATTGTAACGGAAAAGGGAGTACTAAGGCCCCCTTATGATACAGCTATAGAAAAGCTAATATCAAAAAAAGAATAGGAGGATATTCATGAGAAATGTTTTGATTTACCATAAGGTAGATGAAAATCATCTGAACTATTTAAGAGAAAAGTATCCAAACTATAACTTTTATGCCTGCACTCACAAGGAAGATATGGAGAAATATATAGGAGATGCAGATGCATTAATATCTTTTAAATGTGATAAGGAAATGCTAAGCAAAGCCAATAAACTTAAGTGGCTCCAATCTCTTGCAGCAGGTGTAGACATCTTTCCTCTGGATGAAATCAAAAAAAGAGGTATAATACTAACCAATGGAAGAGGAATTCATAAAATACATATGGCAGAATACGCCATTGGTGTTTTGATAATGCTGGCAAGAAACTTTCATGTGATGTTCAGGAACCAGAGTAAAAAGGATTGGAATAGAAAGGTCCATCAAGGGGAAATAAACAATGCCACTCTAGGAATTATAGGACTGGGGAGCATAGGCAGTGAAATTGCCAAGAAAGCAAGTGCTTTGGGAATGCATGTAATAGGAGCAAAAGGAAAGATTACATCGGTACCCTTTGTGGAAAAGGTTTATTCTGAGGAAGAAATGGGAGAAGTATTCAAACAGAGTGATTATATAATCAATCTATTGCCGGGCACAAAAGATACAGAGAACATTATAGACAAGAAATACTTTGATATGATGAAGGAAGGGGCTTGTTTTATAAACATGGGCAGAGGGAGCACTGTCAATGATGAGGATTTTATAGAGGCATTGAAGTCCGGAAAAATAAGAGCTGCAGCATCAGATGTTTTCCACCAGGAGCCTCTACCGGAATCCAGCCCTCTATGGGATATGGAAAACCTGATAATTACACCTCATATTTGCGGCGAGTCCGATAAATACTTTGACAGAGCATTGGAGATTATTGAGCCTAATCTATTGGCATTTGAAGGCAAAGGAGAGTATGTGAACCTGGTAGATATAGATAGAGGATATTAAGGTATTGTTTCGATTTACGAGTCTTTTAGTAGGGCACTGGAGTCTATAAAAGAATATGGATTAATATAGTGGAGTGTTTATAGCACTTCACTGTTTTTTTGTACTCCGCATATTGCATTATTTTTGGAAAATCAACGGAGCAGCAGTTATATATATGGTAGAGCCAGGTACTATGAAAAAAACATAATGTAAAACATAGTGAGAGGGAGGTGAGAAAATGGCCATAAGAGTCAGAGAAATGCTGCTCACAAACCATAACAGGCCGGGGAAAAAGATTATCAAGCTTAAAGGAATAGTCATTCATTGGACTGCAAACACAAGAAAAGGTGCAAACGCAGTAGCCAACAGGAACTATTTCAACAATACAAAGAATTCTGTATCTGCTCATTATATTGTGGATGATAAAAACATTATACGATGCATACCCGACGATGAATTTGCTTATCACGTGGGAGCCAAAAAATATGCTGCTGCAGGTTTAAAAATTAAGGTAGGTAATTATTCACCCAATTACTTTCTTATAGGAATTGAAATGTGTGTCAACAGTGATGGTGATTGGAGTAAGACCTATCAAAATACAGTTGAACTGGCTGCATATTTGCTAAAGAAATATAATCTTAATATAAATAATATGTACAGGCACCATGACATAACAGGCAAGGATTGTCCTAAAATGATGCTGGATCCTAAAGAATGGCAAGCTTTTAAAGATAAAGTATCCAAACAGATGGATGAAATAAAGTTGGTCATAAACAAAGAATTGGTTATCATAGATAAAATAGTAAAGAACAATAGGATATATGTGCCTGTTAGAGAGGTTTTTGAATTTGCAGGAGCACATATTGGCTGGGATCAGGAGAAAAAGTTTGCATATATCAGGATATAAGAGTAAAGGCATTTCTCAGATAAAACCTGAAAAATGCCTTTTTATTATAATTCATATTATATTGAAATATGGTTTGATTCAAGATATTCAAGCAGAAAGTCCATACCGAGCTTCTCAATAGTTTCTCTCTTTTGAAGTCCGGTAGCCTTATCCAGCCCTTGGGCTTCATAGTATTCATCTAGCATGGCATCAAATCTATCCTTATCAATATATTCTCCCTTGAAAGGACCTACAGTTAAAGGTTGTTCCATAATACGGTCTGGCAAGTAGTCATCTTTTCTTGTAAAGCCTGCATGTACAGTATTAAAGGCTCTTTCCATATTTATTATTTTCTCGGCAATATTCCATAGTTCATCATCAGTAATAAGCTCACCTGTATATGCCTGATACATTCTGGTGAAGTGTTTTATATCAGCAAGAGCTACTTCATACCATCCAGCATCAAAATAACATATCCCTATTGAATCAATGATGGCTTTAAATCTTTCATACCATGCAACCAATCTGCCTTTGCCTTTATACGAACCTGGGATTCCTGCTTCTTCACAGTTAAACAGCCATTTTCCTACCTGCTCAGGTATTTGTCTGTTTTCTGTCTGAGGAGAGCCTGTCAGATGTCCCCCACCTCTGGTGCTGGTAGCAATTCCAAGGGACCAGGCCTTATGAGAATGAACACCTTGTTCGTTTATACCTACACCTTTTATTTGCATTGCGTATTTTTGGCTATCACGGCCTACTATTCTGGAAGCATTGTAGACACCTTCGGCAATTATGTTACCAAAGTTCTTTCTATATGCAATTTGCTCAACCAGCGTTATAAGATCTTCTGCATTTCCCCATTTCAATTTCAGACCAAAGGTATCTTTTTCATCAATTATGCCATTCTCAAAACACTCAATGGCCCAAGCTACAACGGCTGAAACACCGTCTACATCCATGCCGTGTTTATTGCATAGAGCATGGATTTTCAAAACAGAGAATGGATCATCTATGTCCCAGTTGGAGGCAAAGCCTCTTACTGAATTTGCGTGCATGCCTTCACAGGATAGTATTTCTCCATCCTTCTCCATTTCATAATAATGAAGGCAGGATAATGGACAATTATAGCATTTAGTTCTCTTTTTTTCATAGGGTTTGTAAGCTTCTTCAGAAACCTTCTTTGACTTTTCTGGGTCCCAGTATTCTTCTTGTAGATTCCTCACTGAGGTAGGAACTTTTCCGCTCCAACCTCCAACACCAGCCATGCCATGGGTGCCACCTTTTCTTAAAGATGCAGAGGCAGGAGATGAAAGGAGAACATGGCTATAGCTTTTTACAAGGTCATTGAAGAGGGCTTTATCATGGATTTTTACTTCTTTATGTCCTCTAACGGCTATGGCCTTAAGCATTTTATATCCTAATATTGCGCCACTTCCGCCCCATGCTAAAGCATGAGCCTTATCTATCATAACACAGGCTACCTTTGACATATTTTCACCTGCTGGCCCTATTGATATTACTTTAATTCTATCTTCGCCTAGTTCCTGTTTTATTGCATCTTCAGTATCCCAGGTGCTCATACCCCACAAATGAGAAGCATCTCTGAGTTCAATTTTATCATCATCTATGAAGAGGTATTGAGGTGAAGAAGCCTTACCTTCAATTATTATTGCATCAAAACCCGCCTTTTTTAGTTCTGGACCAAAATTTCCTCCACCACTGGAATAACATATGCCGCCGCTTAACACATTTTTTGTAGTCAGCGAAATCCTAGAGGAACCAGGCAAGGATGTGCCTGTGAAACATCCAGTAGATATTATAACTTTATTATCAACGGACAAAGGTTCTGTATTTTTTGAAAGTTCATTAAGGATAATCCAGTCTCCATAACCTCTTCCACCAAGGAATCTATAATAGTCATCTGTGAAAAAAATATCAAAATCGCCTTTACTTAAATTTACCCTTATAATCTTAGCTTTTAGATTGCTCATGTAATCACCTCATATTTGTGTATATTCGTGTAAGAATCTGAATTTTGCTATTTAATCATAAAATATAGAATATTCAACTATAGGTAGTCCTCAATAATTTG